>JADLFD010000478.1 GCA_020845805.1 Verrucomicrobiales bacterium
AACTGTACACGGCGAGATCGTGATCCAGCAGGGCTCGGAGCAGGGCATAGCGGGGTCCGGTCCAGGGCCGCTGCGGCGACCAAAACAGGCCGTGATGCACGATCAGAAGCGACGCACCGGCCCGCGCAGCGGCCTCGATGGTCGCCATCCGTGCATCGACCGCCGCCGCGATTCGGGTAATCGGACCGCGATTCTCGACCTGCAATCCGTTCACCGCGCCATCCCAGTCCTTGAACCGTGTCGTCTGGAGCAGGGTGTCGCAGTGGCGAACCAGGGTGCTGAGCGGCGTGGCGGGCATGCCCGTGAGGAAACCACGCCGGCCCTCCCGGCAGAAGCGGGATTCAGCCGGCTTGCCCTCCAGCCCCGGATCGGGGAAGGCTCTACCGCGTAATGAGTTCGCTGCCCTTTGGGGAACTGCCACCCCATCGCCCCCGGAAGTTCCTCCCCGCCCGTATTGCCTGGGACGACTGGTCCGCGGTCGGGCCGTTGTTTGACCGGCTGGAGGCGGACCTCGCACGGGCGACCACGCCTGCCGAACTCGAAGCCTGGCTGCTTGCCTGGGGTGAGTTGAGCGCCGGGATGAGCGAGGAAGGCTCACGCCGGTACATCGCCATGACCTGCCACACCGACGATGCCGAGGCGGAGAAGGCCTATCTGCAATTCGTCGAGCACGTGGAACCGCAGGTCAAACCGCGTCAGTTCAAGCTGGAACAGCTCTACCTGGTGCATCCGGCGCGCCCCGCGCTGTCGACGCAGCGCTACGAGATGCTCGACCGCCATACGCGGGTCCACGTGGAGCTGTACCGCGACGAGAACGTCCCCCTCGAAACCGAGGAGGCACGCGTCGGCCAGCAGTACCAGAAACTCACCGGGTCACTCACGGTGCAGTTCCGTGGCGAGGAAAAGACCCTCGTGCAAATGGGGCGCTACCAGGAGGAGATCGACCGCGGCCTGCGCCAAGAGGCGTGGGAATCCGTGGCGCGACGACGACTCCAGGAAAAGGACACCTTCGACGCGCAGTTCGATGAGTTGCTCAAACTGCGGCACCGCATCGCGCGCCAGGCAGGGTTCGCCAATTATCGGGACTACGCGTTCAAAGCCCGCGGACGGTTCGACTACGGTCCCGCGCAGTGCGAGGCCTTCCATGACGCGATTGCAGCCGAGATCGTGCCGGTGCTGCGCGAGTTGCAGTCGGCGCGCAAGCGGGAGCTGCAGTTGCCCGCGCTGCGCCCCTGGGATCTCGCCGTCGATCCCGCCAATCGTCCACCATTGCGTCCCTTCGAGCAGGTCGACCGCCTCGTTTCCGGGACACAAAAGGTGTTTGAGCGCATGGACGAGGCCCTGGCCGGGCAGTTCCGGTTGATGCACGACCGCCATCTCCTGGACTTGGCCAATCGCAAAGGCAAAGCGCCCGGGGGCTACCAGAGCTCCCTGCCCGAGGCGCGGCTCCCGTTCATCTTCATGAACGCCGTGGGCCAGCAGCGGGATGTGGAAACGATCCTGCACGAGGCCGGACACGCCTTCCACACGCTGGCTACGCGGGAGGAGGATCTCTTCGCCTATCGCGAGGCCCCCATCGAGTTCTGCGAGGTGGCCTCCATGAGCATGGAACTCCTCGGATCGGAATTCCTGGATGCCTTCTATGCTCCCGACGAGCTGCGCCGCGCGCGCCGCGATCATCTCGAGGGGATCGTCGAGACGTTTCCGTGGATCGCCACCGTCGACGCCTTCCAGCACTGGCTCTACACGCATCCGGAGCATACTCACGCCGAACGCGCAGCGGCTTGGAACGCGCTGATGGACCGTTTCGGCGGCGACGTCGATTGGTCTGGCTGGGAGGAGGCACGCGCCCATTCCTGGCACCGGCAGCTGCACGTGTTCCTCTACCCCTTCTACTACGTGGAATACGGTATCGCGCAGATCGGTGCGCTGCAGATCTGGCAGAACTCCAAGCGGGACCGCGCGCGTGCGCTGGCTGACTACAAGAAGGGCCTCTCGCTGGGCGGGTCGAGACCGTTGCCCGAGCTGTTTTCCGCCGCCGGCTGCCGCTTCGCCTTCGATCGCGAAACGATGAAGCCCCTGGCCGACCTGTTGCGGTCCGAACTCGCCGCGCTGCAGTAGCCGCCGTCGTCAGACGGCGCTCGAACCGGCCGTCGCTTCGCGCGCGTGCTTATTGCGCGGTCCAACCGCCGTCCAGAACGAGCGTGGTTCCGGTCATGAAGCTGGAAGCTGCGGACGCCAGGAACACGATGGCGCCTTCGATCTCGGGGAGTTCCCCCCAGCGTCCCAACGGAATGCGCGATACGAACTCCGCGTACTTCTTGGGATCCTCCAGCAGTGGCTTGTTCATCTCCGTGGCAAACGGCCCCGGGCACAGGGCGTTGACCGTGACGCCGGAGGCCGCGACTTCCAGGGCCTGGGTACGCGCCAGGTTGATCAGGGCCGCCTTGGTCGCGGAGTAGGAGGGACGCGAGGCGAGCCCGACCAGCCCGATCATCGAGGCCACATGGATGACACGGCCCCAGCGGCGTTGCGTCATGGCGGGGAGCACCTCCCTGGTGCACAGAAACGGCCCGGTCAGGTTGGTCTCCACCACCGCGTGCCAATCGTCGAGTGTTTGGTCCACCGTCGGCTTGCGGATGTTGATCCCCGCGTTGTTGATCAGGATGTCGATGGGACCCAGCGCGGAGCTCGCCTGGCGCGCGAAGGTCGCGACCTCCCGTTCCAGGGTGACGTCCGCGGCGGCGCCATAGGTAGGGACTCCGAAGCGTTCCGCCAAGGCGCGGGCGGTGGATTGCGCGTCGGCCGCGGTGCGGCTGTTGACCGCGATGGCGGCCCCCGCACCGGCCAGCGCGCCGGCCATTTGCAGGCCGAGCCCCTTGGTGCCGCCGGTGATCCAGGCGGTCTTCCCCTGGAGATTGAATTGCTCGAGTCCCATGGCGTGGCGTGGCGTGGCGTGTCGTATCTAGTCTTGTCGCGGTGCAGCGGGGTGTGGCTTGAGGAGGGGGGATAGGGGGTGCCGGTTAGGCCAGCACGGGTTTCACCACCTTGCCGTGCACGTCGGTGAGCCGGACGCGGCGGCCTTGGAAGAAGTACGTCAGCCGTTCGTGATCCACCCCCAGCAGGTGCATCATGGTCGCGTGCAGGTCATGCACGTGAACGCCGTTTTCGGCCACGTTGTAGCCAAATTCGTCGGTGGCCCCATGCACCGTGCCGGCTTTCACTCCGCCCCCCGCCATCCAGACCGAGAAGCAGCGCGGATGATGGTCGCGTCCGTAGTCGGTGGCGGTGAGTTTGCCCTGGGACTAGTTGGTGCGCCCGAACTCCCCGCCCCACACGACGAGTGTGTCGTCCAGCAGGCCGCGCTGCTTCAGTTCCGTCAGGAGCGCGT
>JADLFD010000479.1 GCA_020845805.1 Verrucomicrobiales bacterium
CAGGATTTACAGGATGAACAGGATGGAGCGGCCGGCTTACTGGGAGAAGAGCTGGGGACAGGATCTGCAGGAGGGATCGAAGGTGGCGGAATGTGCTGGCTCAGGTTTCGCTTCCATCCTGTCAATCCTGTTCATCCTGTCCTCGACCGCCGACTTCATTCCGAGAACGTGAATGACTTATTGCGGTGCGCTTACCGGATAAGTTCGTTCTTCAGACAGGATTCCCATGGTGCAACCGGCTGAGGTCAGATTGTCCTGAGTCACTCATTCCTTCTGTTCCCCCAAATGTGTGGATCTTGTCCTGGACCTCCTGGTCCCCCCCCGGATCGGCAGTGGGCGTGTGATGGAAGGTTCGCTGGCAGAGTGCTCTCAGGAGATGGCTGCGTCCTCGGGTTCTTCGCTGAAGAGTTTGCAGGCGGCAAGCATCGCGGCACGGATCCCGACTGGGTCGCCTTCGCCGGCAACCTCGGTGAGCACGCCGCTGCTGTGGTAGTAGGCGATGAGCGGCTCGGTTTGCCGGTGGTAGTTGCGGAGCCGGATCTGGATGGTTTCGGCCTTGTCATCGTCGCGCTGGTACAGGGGACCTCCGCAGCGGTCACAGAGACCTTCACGGCGCGGTTTCTTGAAGAGCAGATGAAACGGGGCCTGGCATTGGCGGCAGATGCGACGACCGGAGAGGCGGCGCAGGATCTCCTCGTCGGAGACCTTCAGATGGACCACGCCCGTCACGCGGCGTTTGAGTTCGTGGAGGATTTCGTCGAGCGCCTCGGCCTGCGAGACCGTGCGTGGGAACCCGTCGAGGATGAAGCCGCGCTGGGCGTCGGGCTGCGCGAGGCGCGCCGCGACCATGCGTTCCGTCACGTCATCAGGCACCAGTTCGCCGCGGTCCATGTAGGACTTGGCGAGTTGTCCGAGGTCGGTTTGTTTGCGGATGTGATCGCGGAAGAGGTCGCCGGTGGAGATGTGGGGCACCTCGAAGGCCTTGCAGAGATTCACCGCCTGCGTGCCTTTGCCGCTGCCGGGACCGCCGAGGAGGACCAAGTTGAGCGCGGGATCGGTTTCGATGGGGACGACGGAGCGTGCCTTGAACGTCTGGTCGAGGAACTGGAAGTCGGCATCGGTGAATGCCGGGTGTTGTCCTTGTCGGAGGTCCTCGACCACTTTCTGGACGGTGAGTTCCACCTCGTGGGTGGGGCGATCGGCGTGCACCAGGACGAGGCGGCCGTTCTCGGCGTAATGACGCAGCACGGGGCCGGCCATGCGACGGAACACATGAAGGCGGTGGCGCAGGATGTGGGGTTCGTCGTCGTGCCGTGGTTGTGAGCGATGCTTCACGCGGTCATGGATCACCTGTTCGGGCACGTGGAGGTAGATCGCGGCGTCGAGGTTTTGGCCCAGTTCGGCGAGCAGATCGTCCAGGAAGCGCGCTTGCCCTACGGTGCGGGGAAAACCGTCGAGCACAGTGTGGGTGCCGGGTGGCAGATGGCGGAAGACCTCCTCCACCATGGCATCGACGAACTCGTCGGGCACGAGTTCCCCGTTCGTCACGTAGTCGCGCGTGAGCAAGCCCAGCGCGGTGCCGTAGGAGGCCTTGCTGCGGAGGACCTCCCCCAGGCTGATGGGGTGCAGGGACAGTTTCTCAGCGAGGGCATGGATGAGGGTGCCTTTGCCTGAGCCGGTGGAACCGAGGAGCGCGATATTCATGGGTACTGCGGGAGGAATTGGGGCTGCGGGGTTCAGGCGACCGGTCCGGCGGCGCGCACCTCGGCGCTGGCCTGGGCTTCGAAGCGTTTGAAGTTTTCGCGGAACAAGCCTGCGAGCCGGGCGGCGGTGGCATCGTAGGCGGTGGGATTCGACCAGGTGTCGCGCGGATGCAGGATTCCGGCGGGGACGTCGGGAGCCGCGGTGACGATTTCGAATCCGAAGAGAGGGTCCTTGCGGGTTGGTGCCCCGAGCAGGGCGCCGCTGTGGATGGCGTCGATGATGGCGCGCGTGAAGGCGAGCTTCATCCGCTTGCCCGTCCCGAAGCTGCCGCCGCTCCAGCCGGTGTTGACCAGCCAGACGTTGGCGCCGGACTGGTGGATCTTTTGGGCGAGGAGTTCGGCGTAGCGCGAGGGGTGCCACACGAGGAAGGGGCCGCCGAAGCAGGGGGAGAACGTGGCGGTGGGTTCGGTGACGCCCATCTCGGTGCCGGCCACTTTGGCGGTGTAGCCGCTCATGAAGTGGTACATCGCCTGGGCGGGGCTCAGCCGGCTCACCGGCGGCAGCACCCCGAACGCGTCGCAGGTGAGGAAGATCACATCGGTCGGGTGCCCGGCGATACAGGGGATCTTGGCGTTGCGGATGTAATTGATCGGGTAGGCGCCGCGCGTGTTCTCCGTGATGCTGGAATCGTGGAAATCCACCTCGCGAGCGGGATCGAGCACGACGTTTTCCAACACCGCGCCGAAGTGCAGCGCCTGGAAGATGTCCGGCTCGGACTCGGGGGTCAGGTCGATGGTCTTGGCGTAGCAGCCCCCTTCGATGTTGAAGATGCCGTCGTCGCTCCAGCAGTGCTCGTCATCGCCGATGAGCAGCCGGTGCGGATCGGCGGAGAGGGTGGTTTTGCCGGTGCCGGAGAGGCCGAAGAGCAGGGAGGAACGACCGGTGTTGCGGTCGGCCGTCGCCGAGCAGTGCATGGAGAGGATCCCGCGCTGCGGCATGGTGTAGTTCATGATGGTGAACACACCCTTCTTCATTTCGCCGGCGTACTCAGATCCGAGGATCACCATCTCGCGCGCCTCGAAACACAGGTCGATGCTGGTCCGCGAGGTCATGCCCGTGGTGTGCGGGTTGGCGGGGAACTGGCCGGCGTTGTAGATCACATAATCCGGCGTGCCGAACGATTCGAGTTCGGCGGGCGTGGGCCGGATCAGCATGTTGCTCATGAACAACGCGTGATACGGCCGGGCGCAGATGACCCGGATCTTGGTGCGATGACGCGGGTCCCAGCCGGCGAAGCCGTCCACGCAATAGAGGCGCTGGCGCGTGTTGAGGAAGTCCTTGGCCCGCCGGCGGTTGATTTCGAACGAGCGGGCTTCGATGGGGATGTTCACCGCGCCCCACCAGATATCCTTCTCCGAAGCGGGCGCCTTGACGATGTGCTTGTCCTTGGGGGATCGACCGGTTTTGGCACCGGAATAGGCCACCAGAGCGCCGGTCTCGGCGATGCTGGCCCCGGCGTCGAAGCGGATCGCCTCCTCGTAGAGTCGGGCGGGTGGCAGGTTGCGTCCGACACTTTCCACGAGGAGCTCGTGGGCATTGAGGTTGAAAGGCTCGCTCATGGGAGTTGCAGTCCGATCCGTTCCAATCCGATCCGCGACCACGGCGTGAATCGCCGTTCGGTCATAAGCCTTACTGCTCTATGGCAGGGGTCAACACAAAGTTGGCTAATTATGAACCAAGCAACTGGAGGGTGAGCACCTGGGCCACGAGGATGCGCAGGAGCATGGTGAGCGGGTAGACGGTGGCGTAGGCGAAGGTAGGGGCGTCCGAGCGGTTCATGCCGGTGGCGAAAGCCAGCGCGGGAGGGTCGGTGAGGCTGCCGGCGAGGAGTCCGCACAAGTGGGGGAAGGGGAGGCGGGCCCAGCGGCGTCCGAGCCACGCGACGACGAGGAGGGGAAGGACAGTGATGAGGAAACCGAGGCCCATCCAGACGAAGCCGGCGCCGGAGCGGAGGGTCTCGGCGAAGTGGGCGCCGGAGGAGAGGCCGACGCAGGCGAGGAAGAGGGTGAGGCCGAGTTCGCGGAGGGCGAGATTGGCGTTGAACGGCATGTGCCAGATGACGGGGCCGATCTGGCCGAGGCGGCTGATGATGAGGGCCACGACGAGCGGGCCGCCGGCGAGGCCGAGTCGGAGGGGAACGGGGAGGCCGGGGAGGCTGACGGGGTAGAGCCCGACCATGACCCCGAGGGCGATGCCGACGAAGATGGCGAGGAAGTTGGTTTGGTTGAGGGCGCGGGCGGAGTTGCCGAGGTGTTTTTCGGCTCGGCGCAGGTCTTCGTCGCGTCCGACCACCTGGGCGATGTCGCCGAACTGGAGTCGCAGGTCGGGGGCGGCGGCGAGTTCGACTTCACCGCGGCTGAGGCGGGTGAGGGTGACTCCGTAGCGGGTGGGGAGGGCCAGTTGTTCGACGGACTGGCCGAGTACTTCGCGTTGGGTGACGACCACGCGGCGGGTGGTGACATCTCCCGGGACGAGGGAGAGATCCTCGGGCGCGTCGCTGCCGATGATGAGGCGCAGGCGGTCGAGGTTCTCGCGAGTGCCGACGGCGAGGACGCGATCGCCGGGGTGGAGGCGAAGATCGGGCCGGGCGGAGACGACGGTGGATTGGCCGGCGGGTTGGACGCGGGAGAGGGTGACGCCGAGTTCGCGCAGGCCGGGGAGGTCGGCGAGGGCGACGCCGTCGATCTTGGGATTCTCCACCACCAGCGTGGATCGGGTGAGCCGTGGGCGGGCGGCCTCCTGTTCCGATTTCAAGCGGGCGGCTTCCTGTTCGGGGTCGATACGGCCGAAGGTGCGGAAGAGGATCATCACCAGGATCAGTCCGGCGATGCCGCCGGGGTAGGCGACGGCGTAGCCCATGCCGGCGGCGGAGGTGGCGGCGGGGGAGGCGCCGACACTCTTCAGGGCTTCCTGGGCGGCGCCGAGCGCGGGGGTGTTGGTGGTGGCTCCGGCGAAGACGCCCATCATCGCGGCGAGGTCCTGCTTGAACACCAGGCCGAGGATCACGGTGAGCGCGGCGCCGAGACCGACGATCAGGGCGGCGAGGACGTTCATGCGGAATCCTTCCCGACGGAGCGACGCGCCGAAGCCGGGTCCGACCTGCATGCCGATGGTGTAGACGAAGAGGATGAGCCCGAAGTCACGGACGAATCCCAGGGTCCCGCGCTCGATTTCGAAGCCCAAGTGGCCGAAGAGGATTCCGGCGAAGAGGACGCCGGCGGCGCCGAGTCCGATGCCGCGGATCTTGGCGTTGCCCAGGGCCAGGCCGGCGATGGCGACCAGGCTGAGCGTGAGGACGGCGCTGGCAACAGGTTGGGTGGACTGCAGTTGGGTGAGCCAGTTCATGAAGTCGGGCGGACCGGGGGGGACCGGCGCCGGGAGCCTTGGGTAGCCGAAGCAGCCGGTGGCTCAAAGCGCAATCTCGAGGTTCTTGACCCGACGCCCCCCCGCCCTAGAGTCGCTGGCGTTTGAAGTCGACTCCCGCCCTACTCGCACTGGAAGACGGAACGGTCTTTCGGGGAAGTGCTTTTGGAGCCCGCGCCACGGCGTGTGGCGAAGTATGTTTCAACACCTCGATGACCGGGTATCAGGAGATCCTGACCGATCCGTCCTACCGTGGGCAGATCGTGACCATGACCTACCCGCACATCGGGAACTACGGGATCAACCGTGTGGACATGGAGTCCTGGCGCGCGCACTGCGCCGGCTTCGTGGTGCGCGAGGTATCGCCGGTGGTGTCCAACTGGCGTGCTGATCTTTCGCTGGGCCAGTACCTGGAGGAGAGCGGCATTCCGGGGATCCAGGGCATCGACACGCGCGCGCTCACCAAGCGGTTGCGCGTGACGGGGGCCTTGAAGGGGGTGTTGAGCACCGACGGGTCGGTGGGGGAAGCCGAGGCGATTGCGCGCGCGCGGGCCTGGGAGGGGTTGGTGGGAGTGGATTACGTGCGCGAAGTCACCCACCGGGAGGCGTTTGCCTGGGATCCCAAGGACGAGCAGAGCGCGGCTTTCCGGCTGGTAAGCGGTCAGTCTGATTTCGGGGTGGAGCCGCGAATGGCGCGCGCGCCGATGCCGGCGGCAGACATTCCGATCGTGGCCTTCGATTTCGGTGTGAAGTACAACATCTTGCGCCGGCTGCGGCAGTGCGGATTCCGGGTCACCGTGGTGCCGGCGACGACCACGGCGGCGGAAGCCTTGCGCGACAAGCCGGCGGGAATCTTTTTGAGCAACGGCCCGGGCGACCCGGCGGCGCTCGGTTATGCGGTCCAGACGGTGCGGGATCTCGTTCAGCACGGCGTCCCCATCTTCGGCATCTGCCTTGGGCACCAGATTTTGGGTCAGGCGTTTGGGGGAAAGACCTTCAAGATGAAGTTCGGGCACCGCGGTGCGAACCAGCCGGTGAAGGATCTGGCTTCCGGCCGGGTGGAGATCACCTCGCAGAATCACGGGTTCGCGGTGGACCCGCAGTCGTTGCCTGCGGAGGTGGAAGTGGATCGTGTGAACCTCAACGACGGCACGGTGGAGGGGATGCGGCACCGCACGAAACCGGTGTTTTGTGTGCAGTACCATCCCGAGGCTTCGCCCGGCCCGCATGATTCCGCGCCGTTGTTCGACTCGTTTCGCCAACTGATTTTGAAGCGGTGACGGGCGGGGGATTCCGAACCGGGGTGCCGGAAATCGGAACGGGAAACGGTTTGACTTGCCCTCGCAGCGACCGCCCATACTCGCGCATTCGTTCCCGGAACCATGGCTAAGCTCGTCGTCTTGTCGGAATCCCAGAAAGGGCTCGCTCACGAGCTGAAGGTGGAGCGTACGACCATCGGTCGCGTCGAGGACAACACCTTCCCGATCCCTGAGGCTTCCATCTCCAGTCATCACTGCGAGATCCTGCTCAAGGGGAACGACGTCGTGGTGCGCGACCTGAACTCGACCAACGGCACCTTCATCAACGGCGATCGCGTGACGGAGTCGGTGCTGAAGCCGGGCCAGACGCTGCGCCTGGGTCAGATCGAACTGAAACTCGACGGCCCCGCACCCGCGGGCAAAAAGCCCCTTGATGCCACGATGGTCATCCCGCAGGGCGTCAAGCGGGACGAGATCGGCAAGGCGGGTGGCAGCGTGGCCATCGGCGAAAAGTCCGGCTTCCACAAGAAGTCGAACAAGCTGAACAAGATCTTCTTCGTCGGCGGCGCCGTGGTGCTGCTGATCATCATCGGTCTGATCGTCTTCGCGCTCATGCAGCAGGGCGCCCCGCACGAATAACAGCCGGCTGGTCTTCGCGCAGGAAGTCCTTCGGGACCTTTCTCTTTCCCATTTTGCGCG
>JADLFD010000480.1 GCA_020845805.1 Verrucomicrobiales bacterium
CCACGCCCGCCGGGCAGTCGCCTGAGGACCTCTACATCACCCGGCTTCCCTGGGCGGACCTGTCACGGCTCTTCCCGTCGACCACGACGAATCCCGGCGGAAACCCTGCGCCCTCCCGCACCAGCGGTGCCGCACTCTTCATCGCCCCGGATCATCCCGACTACCCCCCCACCTGGCTCACGCGTCATTACGGGGTCCTCTGTATCGGCTGGCCGGGCGTGGACGGACGCACGTTCGCTCCGGGGGTGCCCATCCGCTGCGCCTACCGCGTCTGGATCCATCGCCACGGCACCGCCCCCGACAAGGTCGCCGCCGCCTACGAATCCTACCGCGCCGAGCACACCAAAAAGTAGCGCGCCGCACCGGTCTACCCCCGCGGCGCGCCGACGTCCGGTTCCCTCAATCGAGGAAACCGTCCCTGAACCTCTCAGTTTTCAGGACTTGGCTCCGTCGTCCGGGATGCGCATCCCGTAGAACGAACGGTAGACGAACACCAGTGCGATCAGGAAGAAGACCGCACCGATCGTCGTCTTGACGGTGGTATTGGTCATGGTCACGGCAATCTCCACTGCCAGGAGGCCGAACAGTGTGGTGAACTTGATGACCGGATTCATCGCCACCGACGAGGTGTCCTTGAAAGGATCGCCCACGGTGTCACCCACCACAGTGGCCGCGTGCAGGTCGGTGCCCTTCTGGCGCAGGTCGACCTCGACGATCTTTTTCGCGTTGTCCCAGGCCCCGCCCGCGTTGGCCATGAAGATGGCCTGGAACAGACCGAAGAACGCGATGGCAATCAGGTACCCGATGAAGAAGTACGGATTGAAGAAGGGCAGCGCAAGGGAGAGACAGAACACCACGATGAAGATGTTCCACATGCCCTTCTGCGCGTACTCCGTGCAGATGCGCACCACTTCCTTGCTGTCCTTGTCCGAGGCCGTGGTGGCGTCCAGCTTCATGTTCTCCTTGATGTACACCACTGCGCGATAGGCGCCGGTGACGACCGCCTGGGTCGACGCACCCGTGAACCAGTAAATCACCGAACCGCCCATGATGAGGCCCAGGATGATCTCGGGCTGCACGATGCTCAGCTTGGTGATCACGTTCCCGAACAGGTTCTCGAGCAGGATGATGATGCCGAACACCATGGTCGTGGCCCCCACCACCGCCGTGCCGATCAACACCGGCTTGGCCGTCGCCTTGAAGGTGTTGCCCGCGCCGTCGCCCTTTTCCAACTGGTACTTGGCGTTCTCGAAATCGGGCTTGAACCCGAACTTCTTCTGGATCTCCTCACCAATGCCCTTGCGCCCTTCAATCTGGCTCAGCTCGTACACTGACTGCGCGTTGTCCGTCACCGGACCGTAGCTGTCCACCGCGATGGTCACCGGACCCATGCCCAGGAAGCCGAAGGCCACCAGGCCGAAGGCGAAGATCGGGGCCGCAAACTGGAACTTCTCCGGCATGATGCCGAGCAGGGAGGCATGCTGAGAGAAGAGATACGACACGAACATGAGGAGCATGATCACCAGCCCCATCCAGAAGGCCGACATGTTGCCCGCCACGAACCCGGACAAAATGTTCAACGAGGCGCCACCGTGCTTGGAACAGTTGGTCACTTCCTTCACGTGCCGCGAGTTCGTGCTGGTGAAGACCTTCGTGAACTCGGGGATCAACGCCCCCGCCACCGTGCCGCAACTGATGATGGCCGACAGCACCCACCAGAGGCTCGGATCGATCTTCGTCTGCTTCGCCAGCAGGATGTAACTCGCCACAAACGTAATGGCGATGGACACCGCCGAGGTGATCCACACGAGGTGGGTCAGCGGCGCTTCAAAATCAAAGTCGCTCTTGCCCGAGAACATCGACTTGCTCAGCACTTCGTTGCCGAAATAGGAAACCAGCGAGGTCACGATCATCAGCGCACGCATCACGAACAGCCAAATGATCAGCGTGCCGCACACCACAGGATTCGCCGCCAGCGCGAGCGCCAGGAACGCGATCAGCGCCACACCCGTCACGCCGTAGGTCTCAAACCCGTCCGCCGTCGGCCCGACCGAGTCGCCCGCGTTGTCCCCCGTGCAGTCCGCGATGACACCCGGATTCTTCGGGTCGTCCTCGGGCAGCTTGAACACGATCTTCATCAGGTCGGAACCGATGTCCGCGATCTTGGTGAAAATACCGCCGCAGATGCGCAGCACCGACGCTCCCAGGGACTCGCCAATCGCAAAGCCGATGAAACACGGACCCACGAGGTCGCTCGGCAGGAAGATCAAAATCCCGATCATGAAGAACAACTCCACCGCCACCAGCAGCAATCCCACGCTCATGCCCGAGCGCAGCGGGATGCCCAGCGTCGCCAGCGGATTCCCGCGCAGCGCCGAGAACGCCGTGCGCGAATTGGCCGTGGTGTTGATCCGAATGCCGAACCACGCCACGCCATAGGAACCCAGAATGCCCAGAATCGAGCACAGCAAAATGACCGTCATCTTGCCGATGCTCTCATGCTGCAAGCCGACGAAGTAGTACACCATGCATACGGCGATCAGCACCCACAGGATCGCCAGGAACCGGCCCTGCGTGAACAGGTACGTTTTGCAGGTCTCCCAAATGCTGTTGGAGACGCTCGCCATGCACTCATGCACCGGCAAGGCCTTGGTCTGCTGATACTGCACCAACCCGAACACCACCCCGATCCCGCAGATCAGAATCCCGAGGTACATCAGCGTCATGCCGCTGACCCCACCCAGGCTGTCAAAGGTCACCTTGGTCAGGTCCGGCAGGTGGATATCCGCCTCACCCGCCATCGCCGCCAAGGGCAACCCCATCACGATCAGCACCGACAATAGGAATTTTTTTGAGAGGTTCATCTTATCCATAGTTCGTTCTCCATTAGACGATCTACGTCCCGAGCGTGCCGAGGGGCCCCGAGGTTGTCGAGCTATTATGAGGAGAAAATCTGATAACAAAATAGTTTTTAGCACAGCATTACTAATGCAGAATAGAGCGTCCCTGTCGGCCGCCTAGGGGCGCCACAAGGTCAGTTCGATTGATCGTCTTCAGCAGCTCGACTTCAACCCGGCGTCGCAACCCTCTGGCCCTCAGGCCAGCTCAGATCCACCACCAACAGGGGTTCGGCGGCTTCCCCAAATCCGCCACACGCCAATTCCCCCTCCGGACCGATCACCAGGGAGTTCCCGATGCATTCCCATCCCGCCCATGCACCGGACGACACCGGCCCCACCCCGCTGCAACCCGCCACCACCAACCCGAACTCCCGAGCCACCGGCCCGTAGCTCTCCCGCCACAAGTCCCCGTACGGGGTCTTGACCGGATCGAACGCCGGGGGCACCGCCCACGCACAGGGCGAAAGAATCAGCCGAGCCCCCATCCATCCCAGCGTGCGAGCAATGGGCAGGTGCTCGGCGAACGCGTCGGCACACACCATGACGCCCCATCGTCCCCACCGCGTCTCCACCACCCCCAGCCGATCGCCCGTGGCGTAGAGATCTCGGCCCACGTCGAGTTCGTGGATCTTGCGATGATGCGCGAGCAAGCGCCCGCGGTCATCGAATAGCACCGCGGCGTTGAAGATCCGGTCCCCGTCGCGCTCGACCAGTCCGGCGCATACGTGCAGGCCCTCACGCGCGGCCGCTGCCTGCAGGCATTCGTACGAATCACCCCCCGGAATCGCTCCCGCCCCTTCCCGCGCCGACGGGTGCGTCCATCCAAAATCCATCGCCTCAGGCAGCAGAACCACCTCCGCCCCCGCGAGCCGGGCGGCCCGTATCGAGGCATCCGCGCGCCGCCGATTCCCCTCGGCGTCACCCGGCTCCACTCGCATCTGGGCGAGCGCCAACCTGACAGCGGACCTCCGCGGGAGTGGGGACATCACCGCGCAGGATGCCAGAGCCCCGGGGAACTTTTCCATCCCGTAACCAGAAAGGTTGTTTTGCCGTTGTCCGAGTCCGGGCTACGGTGGCCGCGTCATCGACCGCCATTCAGAATCATGGAATCGCAGCCTTCCTTTCCCCCGTTCAGTCTCGCACGACTCCTTCGCACCACCTTCGCCCCCCGTGCCGGGGAACGCATCGGCTTGTTGATCGACCTTCCCGAGCCTGGTCAGGCCCGGGAGCTGGCCTTTCTGAAGAACCCGGACCTCCCCATCCAGCGCCTGGCGCACGACGTGTTCTACCAAGGTCTCCACGGGGGGGTGCTGGCGGAACTGGGGCTCACCGGGGGCGAGCTTTTCGCCTACCGCATCACCGGCGGAAGCAACCTCGATCTGCCCGCGACATGCGTCGACACCCAGGGCCGCGAACTCATCCTCGAACGCGATATCTATCCCGCGTACCAGATCCTGCTCTGTATCTCGACCTTCTCCGCCACGGCGCCCCTCACCGCCTTCGCCAAGCGCTACGGCTTCCGCGGCGCGACCTTGCACGGTCTGAACGAGATTATCCTGCGCAGCGGGCTCTCCGTGGATTACGACGAAGTCAGCCGGCAGGCGGAAAAGCTGCGGCTGGCCCTGACCCGTGCGGACCGGTTTGAGATCGAGTTCGAGGTCCTGGGGCGGTCCCCGACCCTCACGATTTTCACGGAAGGTCAGGAAGCCCAAAAGAGCCACGGCCTCTGCCGCGGCGAGAACCCCGATGTCGCCAACCTTCCAGCCGGCGAGGTCTATTTCGTGCCGCACGGGGCGGAGGGGGAGTTTCCCATGCGCTACGCCGACGGCACCCTCGGGCTCATGACCGTTCGAGGTGGGCGCATCCAGCAAGCCGCGCTGCTGCGGGGTTCGGCCGCTACCGTGGCCACGCACAACGCGCTGCTCGCCTCGGATCCCCTGACCGGAGAACTCGGGGAGCTGGGATTCGGCACGCAGCGGCTCCCGGTTTCCGGTCGCGATATTCAGGACGAGAAGATCCTCGGCACCTTGCACGTCGCCACCGGACGCAGCGATCACCTCGGCGGCCATCTCACGCCCGACAAGTTCGCCTCGGCCCGGAACGCCACCCACGACGACATCCTCTTCGCACCCCATAAGACTCCCGAGATCAACGTCCGCGCTGCACGCATGATCCGGGCCGGCGTGCGCACCGTCGTGCTCGAGAACTACCAGCCCGCCTCACACCTCACCAACGCGCTCGCGAGCTGAGCGGAAACGCGTGCCCCAGATGCCCCCCGTCGTTCCAGGCGCCGCGAACGCGTACTACGATTCGGATCGTGCCGTCGCCGAGTACTTGCTGTTCCACTACGCCGACGACGAAATCCTCCTGCCTTGGCCGACCGGACCGCGCGACGCCCTGCACTTCCCCCAGCGCTGCGTAAGCGAGGGCTTAGTTACGGAGCTGCTTCCCCGCGAATCTCGAGCGCTCGACGCGGGATGCGCCGTGGGCCGGGCTGCCTTCGAACTCTCCAAGGTCTGCCACGAAGTGATCGGCCTCGACGCTTCGAGCCGGTTCATCGAGGCCGCCCACCATCTCAAACAGCATGGCCGCCTGCCCTTCCGCCTCCTGGAACAGGGCACCACCGAGCGGACCGCGAGTGCCAGCCCACCGCCCGGCGCGCGGCCGGAACGCGTGCGCTTTGAGGTCGGCAATGCCCTCGCGCTCAACCCTGCGCTGGGGACATTCGACCTGATTCTCGCCGCCAATCTGCTCGATCGCGTGCCTTCGCCGGCCGACTTGGTGCGCCATCTCGCCTCCCGCCTGCGCCCCGGCGGGCAGCTCATCCTCACCTCGCCCTACACCTGGCTGGAGGAATATACCCCGTCCCACGCCTGGCTCTCGGGCTCGCATCGCTCCCCGCTAGGACAGATCTCCGACCTCCTCGAACCTGCCGGCCTCCGGTTACATCACCGTGCGGATCTCCCGTTTCTCATCCGGGAGCACGCGCGCAAGTTTCAATGGAGTGTGGCAGAGCTCAGCACCTGGGTGCGCGACCCCTCGGCGGGCACGGACCAGCGCTGAACACGCAACGCATAGGGGGCACCCAGGTCGTCGTGCCACCCGGTCCTGAGTCGTCGTCGCCCTCCGCCCTAGGCGAGGGAGCGAGCGACCTTGGCCAGGATCTCGAGACCCTCCTCCGCCTGGGGCTTGCCCAGATTCAAGGCCGGCAGGAAGCGCACGATCTGGGCGCCGCTCGGGATGGTGAGCAACCCGGCGTCGTGCAGGCGCTGAATCACCTGCGTCGACGCTGGCTTGTCCGAGCCCGAGAGACCCGGGACTTCCTCGCGCAAGCGCAGCTCCAGGCCCAGCATGAATCCCAGACCGCGCACCGATTTCAAGACGGTGGGATAGTCCTTCACCAGGCCCTCCAACTCCCCACGGAACCAGGCCCCCAGGGTGCGCACGTGGTCCGCCAAGCCCTCGCGGGCGATGACCTCGAACACCTTGAGCGCCACGGCACACCCCAGTGGCGTGCCCCCGTACGTCGTGCCGTGCGTCCCCGGCCCCAGGAGATCGGCCAACTCCACGCCATGCATCCGACTCCGAATCCAGAACGCGCCCATCGGGAAACCGCCCCCCAACGACTTGGCCATCGACAACCCATCCGGAAGGAACCCCTCCGCTCCCGGAACCCCCTCGAGGATCCGCTGAAAACTCTGGAACCGACCGGTCCGAAAATGGCCGCACTGCACGCCGTCCATGAGTAACAACAGCCTGCGCTCATCGCACAGCCGACGAAGCCCAAGGAGATACTCGGCCGTGGCCGGGCTGATGCCACCCTCGCCCTGGATGCCTTCGATCAGCACCGCGGCGGTCGCGGGAGACAGCGCCTGCCGGACCGCCTCCAGATCATTGAAGGGTACGTGTCGAAACCCGGCCACCGCCGGTTCGAACCCCTTCTTCACCTTGTCCTGACCGGTGGCGGCAATCCCCCCCAGCGTGCGGCCATGGAACGAGTTGAACGCGGTCAGCACCTCGAAGCGCCCTTCGTCGTGGCCGAATTTTCGCGCCAGCTTGTAGAGCCCTTCGTTCGCTTCCGCGCCGGAATTGCAGAAGAAGACCTTGCCCGGCGCGAGGTGGCTGACGATCCGCTCGGCCAACCTCCCCTGCGGCTCGTGGTAGTAGAGATTGGAGATGTGCACCAACCGCTGCGATTGGTCGATCAACGCCTGCGTGATTTCCGGGTGGGCATGCCCGAGTGAGCACACGGCGATGCCACCGCCGAGATCCAGATAGCGGCGCCCTCCGGCGTCCCAAAGATAACTCCCCTGCCCGCGGGCGAAGACCAGGTCGAAACGCCCATAGCTGGGCACCACGTGGCGCTCGAAAAGCTCCCGTACTTCGGCGTGCCGATTCTGAACCAAGGCCGGCGGCGGCGGAACGATCTCTTTCATCCGAGGCGGGGAATAAGGGGGGATCCAGGCCACTCAAGAAAAGGGAAATCTCAACATCGCCTTCCGCGTCCGTCGTCTCTGCCTCCACCACCAACCGTCCGCGACCGCCTCCTCCTCGACGCCAAGTTCCCCCGAAACTCTGGGGTATCTACTGCGATTATCTAAGCAACCTGCACCAGCGACCGTCGCCATCGGCGACCCACCTAGGCACGTCCGCCAGCCCCGACGCCTACCCGGATATCGATTTAAGGGAATCCGGCGGTGTGCCCACGACGGGACGTTAACTTTGCGCCGTTCCCGCCGAAGGTATTCCTCGGTGTCGGACATCGAGTCATGTCGCTCCGGACCCGCCCTTTCCGCACGTGCCATGGACGGCATGCGCGAGGAGCGGGCCAGCCCTGGTCGAAGGAGCTCTTCGGAGGACTGACCCACCGAACCAGACCGCGTGATCGCACCCCTTCCGTACCCGTATCCGGCTCAGTTCCGGACCGCCCGGCCATGCGCAGGCTCTGCGGGCGGTCAGGTGCACACCTGGGCACCCTGCTTCCGCGCCCACGGTCCGCGACCCCGCCCCCCAGGGATCCACCCACCCTCACGGCTTGGATCAAGGTCATGAGCGCACCCTCCGCCCATCTCCCCATGGAAGACCCGGACGCGAGCAATCTCGAAGGCCTCCGCGCCCAACTGGCCGACGCCACGGCACGGCTGCGACGTCAGCAATCCGGGCAACGCAAGTTGGCCCTACTCGCCGCCCGGACCGACAATGCTGTGCTGGTCACCGACGCCCAGGGACGCGTGGAGTGGATCAACCACAGTTTCACGCGCACCACCGGGTACACATTGCACGAGGTGGCGGGACGCGACGCTGAATCCCTGCTCCTGGGTCCGGACACCGACCCGGCACAGCGCAGCCGATTGCGCGATTGCTTCGCGCGTGGGGAAGCGTTCTGCGCCGAGTCCGTCAACCGCCGCAAGGACGGGCGACGTTTTCGCGCCTCGATGGAGGTCCAACCCATCCGCGACGACGCCGGTTTGGTCACGCATTTCCTGGCCCTCGAACGCGACATCACCGAACTCCGCCAGGCCTACGAACGACGCACCCTGCAATACGAGATCTCGCGGACGCTGGCCTCTGCCGAGGACCTCGCTACCGGGGTGCGCGGAGCTCTCCATGCCGTCGTCACTCACCTGGGATGGCGTTTCGCCGCCCTCTGGCGCGTGGAACCGGGACGCCAGCACCTGCGCCTGGAGGAAGCCGTCCACGACCCCGGCACCGATCTCCAGGGCTTCCACGACGATACCCAGCGACGCCGCTTCGGCTGGGGGGACGATCTTCCCGGTCGCGTCTGGGCCACTTATCACCCGGTCTGGATCCCCGACCTGGCGCGCGAAGTCGCTCTGCCGCGCTCCGAGATCGCCACCGCCGCCGGATTGCGCACCTGCCTGGCTGTCCCCATCTCGTGTGGCGGGCGCGTCTGGGGCATTCTGGAGTGCTTCGGTGGCGCGATGGAGGAGCCCGACACCGATCTGCTGCACCTCTTCGAATCGGTGTCCTCCCAGCTCCTTCAGTTTGCGGAGCGCACCGAGGCGCGACGGGAGCTCGAGCTCCAAAAGACACTGTTCGAGCGCGTCTTCCTCGAGGCCCCGGTCGCCATCGCGATCCTGGACGACCTGGAGCGCGTGCGTGCCGTGAACCAGGAGTTCACGCGGCTGTTCGGATTTACCGCCGAAGAGATCACCGGCGACCTGATCAACTCGCACTTGGTTCCCCCCTCCGGCACCTCCCGCGCCGAGGCCGCCACCCAGGAACTCCTGCAAGGCCACCGAGTCGCTTACGAAGCCGCTCGCACCGACAACCAGGGCGTGCTGCACCACGTCCATGTGGCGCAGCAACCGGTCCAATTGTCCTCCAGTCACCCAGGCATCTGCGCTCACTTCATTGACCTCACCGGGCGGACCAATGCCGAGGAAGCCCTGCGCCAGTCGGAGTCGCGCCTGAGGGAAACCACTTCCCTCCAACAGGCCATCCTCGATGGGGCTGGGTGCGGCATCCTCTCCACTGATCGTGCCGGCACGATCCTGACCAGCAACGTCGGGGCCGGTCGCATCCTGGGTGTCACACTGGATCCAGCCACCGCCGCGCCCTCCCTCCTGGCCTTCTTCCCCGCCGCCGCCCGCGAATCCCGCGCCCGCGAACTCACCGCGGCCTTGGGTCGACCCGTAGACGCCGGCCTCGAATCCGTCACCGCCCTGGTCGCCCCCGGCCGCACCGACGAGCGCGAATGGACCTGCGCCCATGTCGACGGCCGCCAACTCCCCGCGCTGATTTCCGTGAGCGGCCGATACGATGAGCAGGGAGCCCTGCAGGGATACCTCTTCGTGGTGGTCGACATCAGCGAACGCCACCAGGCTGCCCAGGAACTCGTGCGCGCCAAGGAAGCCGCCGAATCGGCCAACCGCGCCAAGGGCGACTTCCTCGCCACCGTGTCCCACGAGATCCGGACGCCCATGAACGGCATTCTGGGCATGTCCTCGCTCCTGCTGGAAACCCGCTTGGAATCGCACCAGCGGGAGATGCTCGAGGCCATGCGCAACAGCGCCGAGGCGTTGATGTCCCTCATCAACGAGATCCTCGACTTCACCAAGATCGAAGCGCGACGGGTCGACCTGGTCGTGGAGGAGTTCGATCTCGATACCACCGTGGATGCCGTGGTCGACCTGCTCGCCCACGACGCGCAGCGGCGTGGCCTGCAGTTGGCGGTCATTCTCGACCCGCGCACTCCACGTCGGCTTCGCACCGATCCGATCCGCCTGCGTCAGATCCTCCTGAATCTCCTCGGCAACGCCATCAAGTTCACCCTCGAAGGTGAAATCCTGCTCTCGGTCGAGGTCACCGCAACCGGTCTGCGTTTTGCCGTGCGCGACACAGGCATCGGCCTCAGCCCCGAACAGCAAACCCGATTGTTCCAACCCTTCACCCAGGCCGACTCCTCCACCACACGCCGTTTCGGAGGATCCGGCCTCGGCCTCGCCATCTGCAAACGCGTGGTCGAACTCATGGGCGGTGAAATCGGCGTCGAGAGCGGCCGCGGCGCCGGATCCACCTTCTGGTTCACCGTCCCCTGCGCCCTCCAACCCGAGACGCCACCCTCCTCCGCCTTGCGCGTCCTCGTCGCGGATGATCACCCCACCACGAGGCACGGCATCCGCGCGGCCCTCGCCGCCATCGGCATCCAGCCGATCCTCGCTAGCGACGAAGACCAGTTGGTCGATCATCTCTCCAGCCACCCGATCGCGTTCGACCTGGTGATCGTCGATCGCATCCTGCTCGGGCGCGCCGGCCTGCAGGCGCTCCAATCCGTCGCCCGCGATCGCCATCCCGCGCCCCGCATCGCTCTCACCGGCACCGTCATCGACGCCCAGGAACGGACCACGGTCGTCACGCCCAGCGACGTCTTCCTCACCAAACCCGTGAAGCGCTCCAGCGTCGCGCGGTTGGTGCAGGAACTCTCCGCCCAACGCACCACGCACGGCGAACTGACTGCCCCCACACCCCCCATCGCCGCTGACCCCCTTCCGCCCCTGCGGGTGCTGGTCGCCGAGGACAACGAGGTCAACGCGCGCCTCGCCCTCATGATGCTGCAGAAGCTCGGCTGCCGCGCCGAGATCGCCAGCGACGGGCGCCTCGCCGTCGCCGCACTCCGCGAACACGCCTTCGACGTCGTGCTCATGGACTGCCATATGCCCGACCTGGACGGATACCAGGCTTCCCGTGCCATCCGGGAGCTCGAACGACTCGACCCGCAGCGTCCGCGGATTCCCATCATCGCCATGACTGCCGCCGCCATGCCCGGCGAACGAGAGCGTTGCTTCGAGTCCGGCATGGATGACCATCTCACCAAACCAGTCCGCCTCGGCGTCCTCCGCGATGCCCTGCGCACCCACTGCACCGGCGACTCCAAACGTCCCGCCGTCCAGGATCCCACCCTCGGCGTCCGCGCCTCGCTCGGAACCCTGGCCACGGAGCTCGGCAACGATGCCGCTCTCGAGCTCGCCCAGGCGTTCCTCCTGGACACCCCGGGCCGCATCGACGAACTGCGTGGCCTCGCCGGCCAGCAGGATCAACCTCTCCTCCAGCGCGCCGC
>JADLFD010000481.1 GCA_020845805.1 Verrucomicrobiales bacterium
ACCAGGTTCGAAATCGGGCTGTCCTCCGCACGCACATAGGTCTCCTCCAACTTCTTCAAATGCTCCAGCGACGCCTCGAACGTGTACTGAAACCCGTGCAGAAAGACCAAGGTGTCACCCTTGCCCTCCGGCGCGTCTTTCATGCGTCGGTAGAGATCGAGGAACATCCGACGAGAGCCGAAAACGCGGTCGAGCGGGGTGGCGTCCCCGCTCTCCGCATACGACTCCACGTACTCGTCCGGCACCAAATCCACCCGCGCCGTGGACGCGTCCTTGCCGGGGAACTCGACGGTGGCGATGCGGAACACCGGCAGCGCGCGTTCCTTGCCATCGTTGGCGATGAACTCGGTGTCCCGGCCATCGAGGTTCTTTCGTTCGATGCGACGATTGGTGACCACGTAGATCATGGGAAGTGCTGGATGCGGCGGGACCAGGGCCGCGCATCGGCGCAGCGCCGCCCCCGTCTCTCGCCATCTCGAAGGACACTCCGGACCGAGGCAAGGCACAAAGCAGGCCCACCTGACTCGCCGAGACGGACGCCACCGAACCAGAGTGCCGCACCGGGGCAGGGCGGGATCTGGACTCCAAGTCACCGGCGCGGCTTCCAGACCTTCCCTGGGCCTCCGGTTCATCCCGCCTCACTTTCGCGGGCAACCATTCCGTGGTGAACCCGTCCCCGCCCCCTTCCCCATTTCTCGCTTTCCCCGACCCCGGTCCGCCGCCTATAAGCCGCGCATGCCCAGCCGGCTCCATTCCCTGCGAAGCGCCGTTGTCCTGTCCTGCGTTGCCGTGCTTGCGGCCTGCAGCAGCACGGCTCCCCACTCCAAGGTTACCATGATCGAAACCCAACCGTTCGGGACGTCCCGCCAGGGACAACCGGTCCAGCGCATCACGCTCCGCAACAAGCACGGCTTGGTCGCGCGCTTCACCACCTACGGCGCGATGCTCACCGAGCTGCACGTCCCGGACCGCAACGGCAAACTCGCCGACGTGGTGCTGGGCTTCGATGACCTGGAATCCTACCTCAAAGGGCACCCGTTCTTCGGGAACACCACCGGCCGCTACGCCAACCGCATCGCCTACGGCAAGTTCACGCTCGACGGCCGCACCTACACGCTCGCCACCAACAACGGACCTCACCACCTCCACGGCGGCGTCAACGCCCTCGATAAGCAGAATTGGGAGGCGGAGACCTTCGAGTCGGCCGACGGCCCCGCCGTGCGCTTTCGTCACGTGAGTCCTGACGGCGCCGAGGGCTACCCCGGCACGCTGCACCTCGCGGTCACCTACACCCTCACCCACGCCAACGCCCTGCGCATCGACTACGAGGGCACCACCGACAAGCCCACGGTCCTCAACCTCACCAACCACGCCTATTTCAATCTCAAGGGCGCCGGCGAAGGCACCGTGCGAGATCACGTGCTGCGCCTGGATGCGGATCACTACACCCCGGGTGACGAAGGGCTGATCCCCACCGGAGAGATCCGCTCCGTCGCCGGCACGCCGCTCGACTTCCGTCAGCCCACCGCCCTCGGCGCGCGATGGGATCAACTGCCCGAAAGCCTCAAGGGCTACGACCACAACTTCGTCATCAACGGCTGGCGCCCGGGTAAGCTGGTGCCCTGCGCTGAGCTGTACGAACCGACCTCCGGACGCCGCATGCGGGTGCAGACCACCAAGCCCGGTGTGCAGGTCTACAGCGCCATCCATCTCGGAACCACCGGCAAGGGCGGCAAGCGCTACAACGCGACCGACGCGGTCTGCCTCGAGACCCAGTACTTCCCGGATACCCCCAACAAGCCCACCTTCCCGTCGTGCGTCCTGCGCCCGGGCGAGACCTATCGCTCGACCACGATCTATTCGTTCTCGGCGGACTAACCGGTAGGGCCGGCAAGGCCAAGGTGTCCGGGAGGGCGGCGCGACTCCGCGCTCCCTCCGGTCCTCCGCTGGACCCCGGGCCGGACTCATCGCGCCGCGCACCGGAGCGTGCCCCCCGGCTATTCGGGCAGCGACCGGTTGCGCGTCTCCGGGGCGAACCAGATGAACGTCGCGCCCAGGAGATAGATCAGCACCATGGTGGCGCCGGCCTTGGGGTAGCTCTTGTCGAAGAACGCCATCAGCGCCGGCATCTGCCAGGCCCCCAGCGCCGCCAGGATGCGTCCGAAGTTGAACGAGAGCCCCTGGCCCGTGGCCCGCACGCGGGTGGGGAAAAGCTCCGGCAGATACAACGGCAGCCAGCCGTAGAAGGAGGCGGTGGTGAGTCCGACACAGAACACCATCGTCACGAACATCGATCCGTACGCGTGCACCCCGCGGAAGAGCACCGAGCAGGCGGCCAGGGAACACAGGCACAAGACACAGTACAACGCGCGACGCCCGAGGAGATTCCCGAGCATCGGCGCGATCAGACACCCGACCACCGCGCCGAAGGATTGCGCCAGTTGCGTGTAGGCCTTCACCGCCGGCGCCTGGCCGCCGCTCAACTGATCCGCCCACAGCGGAATCCACTGCACAATCCCCCACGTCGCAATCAGCGGAATCGAGGCCACCCCGATGCCGACCAGTGTGCGCGAGATCAGCGATGCGGCGAAAATCTCGCGCAACGGATGCGCCGCGCGCGTGCGCACAGACTCACGCCACTTCTCCGATTCCGGCACGAAGAGGCGGATCAGGAAGGTCAACGCCGCGGGAGCCGCCCCCACCATCATCACCCAGCGCCAGGAGGTCGGAGTGATGGGAAACTGAATGGCAATCAGTGCGATCAGGCAGTAACCCAAATTCGCGGCCGCCCCGATCAAGCCCGCCATCAGCGGCCGTTTCGCCTCCGGCCACGTCTCCATCACCAACGCCACACCCAAGGCCCATTCGCCCCCCATCCCCAGCGCCGCAAGAAACCGCATGACCGCCAGATGCCAGGGCTCGGTCGCCAGATAGCAGAGTCCCGTGAACAGCGAATAGCTCAGGATGCTCCACGACATCGCGCGCACGCGGCCAATGCGGTCCCCCAGCCAGCCAAACACGAGCCCACCCGCCGCCGCCCCCAGGAGAAAGGTGGCCGTGACGATCCCCATCCAGCGCTGCACAAAGGCCTCGTCCACAATCCCCGCCACCACCTGCATTTCCTGCAACGCCGGACGCGCCACCAACGGAAAGATCCCCATCTCCATCCCATCGAACATCCATCCCAGAAACGCCGCCCAGAGCGTCATCCATTGGCGGCGCCGGCCGGAATCCTGGAGCGAAAAGGCGGAACTCATGGGAGTGCGCGAGGTTGCCGTCGAACAGAGGGAAGACCAAGCGCCAATCCCGGCGCGCGCTAACTCGCGGGTTGAAAGCACCGCTGTGCGGCTCAACCCGGCTTCTGCAGCACTTCCATGGCGCGGAGGCTCGCGGCAGTGCGCGTCTCCACCCCCAAGGTCGCCAGAATCTGTTTCATGTGCTTCTTCACCGTCTCCTCGCTGATGCCCAGAATGGTGGCGATCTCGGGGTTGGTCTTGCCCTGCGCCACCCAGAGCAGCACCTCCGCCTCACGCGGGCTCAGCCCCAGGGATTCAATCGGCTGCGACGAGGAAAAGTCGGGAGCGAACCCGGTTCGCACCGATTCCTGGGCCCGCTGCAACCGAGCGGCCACCGCCGCGATCAGGTCGTCGTTGTCCACCGGCTTGGTCAGGTAATCGTCGGCCCCCAGATTCATGCCCCCGCGTTGATCGGACTTCTCGCCCTTGGCGGTAAGGAAGATGAACGGCACGGAGCGTAGGGCCGGGTCCGCCCGCAGCGTGCGCAGCACTTCGTGCCCGTCCATCTGCGGCATCATCACATCGCAAATCACCAGATCCGGTTTGCGCTGTCGCGCGAGCACCACCCCGGCGGCGCCGTTCTCGGCAGCGACGGCGTCATAGCCTTCCAACTTGAGGAGGCGCGCCAGGTTGCGGCGCATCTCCGGTTCGTCTTCAATCACGAGCACGGTCTTCATAAAGGAGTGGAGGCGGGGGACCCGGCCTCGGTCAGCGG
>JADLFD010000482.1 GCA_020845805.1 Verrucomicrobiales bacterium
CGACCCGGCCACGAAGCCACGGCGGATCAGTCGTACGGATTCCGTTACGATGCTCCGAATCACCTGCGCTGGGTCCGGGAGCCACGCACGGTGGATTCCGACGGAGCCGCCATCCCGGAAACGGAGTACACCCTCAACGACTATGGCGCGACGGTCCGCATCCGCGCCCCACTGGGGCAGGTCTCCGAGATGCGCTGGGCCACCGACCACCTCGACGGTTCGGTGCTCGATGAGCGGGGAAATCCCGTGCGGGATGTCGTCCTCACCTGGCGCCGCGATGCGGAGGGCCAGGAGCAGTTCTTCGAGTACCACGACGGCCGCGGCAATCTGACGCGCGAGCGCACGGTCCTGACCGCTTCCACCAAGCGCGCGATCACCGACGCCACGGGCAATTCCGTCTCCGAGGTGAATCGGATGTTCGCCTTCGACGCGACGTTCAATCAACGCACCAACCTCGTCGATGCCGAGGGGAATGCGACCCGGCACGAGATCGACCCGCGCACGGGGAATCTCCTGCGCACGGTGGACGCCGAGGGTTTGGCGACTCGCTTTGCCTACTACGCCAACGGCGACCTGAAGGAACGCCACGACCCGCGTGGATTCACGACTCAGTTCCCGCGCTACGACCTCTACGGCAATGCCGAACTGGTGATCGATCCCCTCGGTAACGAAACGCACAGCCGGTACGACGAGCGTGGCCGCCTCCGGGAAACCTGGAACACGTTCGGACATCACGCGGAGTATCGCTACGACGCCCTGGACCGCCGCGTGTGGGAAGCCCGGCGCCAGGACCGCGCCCCCCTGTCCGGGGGACCTGACTCGGTCCAGAGCACAACCCTGGATGCCGCGGGGCTGGTGCTCAGTTCGACCCATCCCCTGGGGCTGGTGACCCGCCATTTCTATGATGCGCTGAACCGCGAGGTGCGCGTGGAGCAGGCCGACGTCGATCCTGGCACCGGCGTGCTCGAGACCTACCGCATGACGGTGGCGCGTGACTTGGCCGGCAACCTCATCACGGAAACGGATGCCCGCGGCGTCACGCGATCGCATGCCTACGATGCCGCCGGCCGCCGGATCCGCACCTCCCTTCGCGGGCCGTTTGGTGGCCCGGGCAATGGCGATGGCGTCATCGCCCGCCTGGCCTATGACCGGGCTGGGAACCTGACCAACGAGATCGACATGCATGGCGCCGCGATCCGCCATGTGCACGACGCACTTTATCGAGTCGTTGAGACCCATCTGCCGGTCCCCGGCGCCGTCATCCGTACGCAGTATGATCGTGAGGGGAATCAGCGGCGCGTGACCGATGCCGCCGGATTCCCCACCACGCTCGCCTACGATCGCCTCTACCGCCTGGTGCGCTCCGTGAATGCCGAGGGGCAGGCCGCGGAATATGAATACGACGAGGCCAACAACCGCACCCTGACCCGCGATCGGGTGACCGGTTTGGAAACCCGCGTTCGATTCGATGCGGCGCAGCGCGAGGTCGAACGCACCCAAACCGGCCCCGGCCTGCCGCCCGCGGGATACTCCTGGAGGACGCAGTATCGGGACGGAGTGAACGAAGTGATTCACGAGAACCCACGCGGAGTGAAGACCCGGCTTCGCCGGGACGGGATGGATCGGGTGGTGGAACAAATCGTGGACTCCGAGGGTTTGGCGCTCACGACCCGCATGACCTACGACGCGGCAGGAAATGTCCTGACGGTCGCCGACCCGCAGAATGGCGATGTCGACGTCACCCATACCTACAACCGCCTCGGCCAGCGGTTGCGCTCGGTATTTGTCCGCACCCCGGACGACTCCGCC
Organism: Verrucomicrobiales bacterium; assembly: GCA_020845805.1. Classification (GTDB taxonomy): domain Bacteria; phylum Verrucomicrobiota; class Verrucomicrobiia; order Limisphaerales; family CAIMTB01; genus CAIMTB01. Next base: position 1,810 of record JADLFD010000482.1, read on the forward strand.
GAGGTGGCGATGGCCACGGTGTACGATCCGACCGGCCATCCCGTCTCCACGACGGATCGTCGCGGAATTCAGACACGCCAGACCTATGACAACCTCGGCCGCCTGGTCCGCTCCGAACTGAAGGAGGATCTCTCCCAGGGAGGAGCGTGGCTCACCACTCGCGCCATTTCCTTCCTGGATTCGGCTCGGCGCATGTCGGCGACCGATGCCCGGGGAACCACGACGCATACCGACAGCGACGCGCTGGGCCGCATCGTGCGGGTCGAGAACGCGCTGGGTCAGATCATCACTCATCGCTACGGACCGGTGGATCGCGAGGAGTCGACCGACGCTCGCGGGTTCAGGACTTCCTTTGAGTATGACCGACTGCATCGCCCCGTCCGCACCACCGAATGGGATGCCACCGGAACTGCCGGGACCACCACCTCCGTGCGTTACGAGGACTCGGCTCGGCGGCTCGTGACCACGGACCGCAACGGAATCCTGGAGATCGCCGAACGCGATGCCCTGGGGCGCGTGGTGCGGACAGGAAAGTCGGGCCCGACGGTGGCGGCCGCGTTCGGCGTGGATCCCGTGGTGCTGTCCACCACCGAGTACGACGGCAATGGCAACGTGGTCCGAGTGGTGGACGGGGAAGGGCGAGTGCTCGAGTTCCAGCACGACCCGGTGAATCGCATCACCCACGCCGTTGCGGGGGCTGGATCTGCTGTCGCCGGCACGGTCCGTGCCACCTATGACCGCGTCGGGAATCTCCTGGAGACCAAGGACGCGCGTGCGCACGGCGCGACGTTCGATGTGCGGCACGAGTACGATGCACGATACCGCCGGGTCCGCACTGTGGATGCCACCGGCGCTACGTGGGTCTCCCGTTACGACGCCGGAGACAACCAGGTTGAGCTCATCGAGCCCCGGGGCGGATCGACGCGGTTTGAACACGATGAACTCGGTGCCTTGCTGACGGTGGACGAGAGCGCCCGCGCAACGATGGGGTCGAGCGTCCCGGACGCCGGGGTGACCCGTTTCCGCTATGACGCGGCACGGAACCGGATCGCGCAGCAGGACGCCAGCAGCAACCTCGTCACCTACGCCCGTGATGTGCTGGGGCGCCTCACCAACCTGCTCCAGCAAACGCTGCCTGGAACGGTGGGGACCTCTCCACGCCGGGACCTGTCCCTCGGCGGCGGGGTCCCGCTTTCCATCGCCTATCAGCACGACGCCGCCGGCAACGTGACCAATGTGGTGGATGCCCGGGGCCAGACAGTGCGTTTGATCTATGATCATCTCGCACGCTTGGTGGCACGCCACTACGCCGCGCACGCGGAACGGGATGGGGCAGGGGCGCCGATGCCCTTCCAACCGCTCTCCTTCGCCTACGCCTACGACGGGAACGGGAACCTGGTCGAAGCGCGCGAGGAGAAACAATCCCCGGCGGGCGGCACCCTCCTCGAACGCACCGCCTTGTCGTACGATCCCCTGAACCGCCTACGGATCCGCCAGCGCTACGATCACGACGACACCGTGGGCCGCACGCTGCGGTTCGATTACGACCTGTCAGGAAATCGCACGAACCTGGTGGATGCCGACGGACACGAGACGCGTTATGCGTTCGACGCGAGAAACCGCCTCATCGCGGTCACCCTCGACGCCTCCTCCGCGGCGCCACTGACGGCCACCTACTCGTGGCTCCCTGACGACCTTCCCCAGGCCGTCGCGCTGCCAGGAGGGACGGTTTCGCTGCGTGCATATGATGCTGCCGACCGCTTGGTCGCCCTGACGAACGCGCACCCTGCGGTAGGGGCACCCCTCTCCGCCTTCACTCTGGATTATGACGCGAACGGGAATCGGGTGCGGCAGACCGAACTGCAACCTGGGTTTTCCGCGGTCACCTACACGAACCACTTTCAGTTCGACGCGCTGAATCGACTGGTCTCCAGCCAGTACGGCGCTGGCGGCGCGTTGACCAACACCTACGCGGCGAATGGGAACCGGTTGACCGAGCGGGGCGTGCACCCGGCCAGCGGCATGGTCGTGGACCGGGTCTATCACTACACCCAGCTGCCTTCACGCCCCGCCACGACCTTCAGCGGCGTGAACGCGCTCTCCCGCATCGAGGACCTGGCGGACCCCACGCGCAGCATCGAGTACGAGTACGACGCCAACCTCAACCAGGTGGCGCGGATCCAGGGCGCTGACCAGCACCGGTTCCGGTTTGATGCGCGCGATCAAATGATCGAAGCCCAGGTGGCAGGCACCTTCACGCGCTTCGACTACACGCACGAGCGGCTGCGTGCCAAGAAGCTCGGTGCCGCCGGGTCCGAGACCCGCTATCTCCACGACCAGGCCGCCGTGGTCCAGGAGTACGGTGCGGTCGCGACCGGCCATGCCACCCAGCACAAGTACGAGTACGGCCTCGGACTGCTGAGCTTCGGCACGCCCACGGGCCTTGGCCTGGCACGCGAATTCTATCTCCGGGATCCTCTGGGCAGTGTGGTGCACCTCGTCGACGCGGCGGGCACCGCGCTGGCCGGTTATCAGTACGACGCCTGGGGTGGGGTGCGAAGGCAGCACGGTGCCAGTGCGAACCCGCGCCAATTCACCGGTCACTACCGGGACGTAGAGACCGGGTTGCAATACTTCGGCGCGCGCTATTACGACGACGAACAAGCGCGGTTCGTGTCGCAGGACCCGAACCTGGGGGAATCCGCGACCCCGCCGAGCCTGCATCGGTACCTGTACGCGCACGGCAATCCGTTGAGGTTTACCGATCCCACGGGTTTCGCGGCGGAAACCGCGCAGGAAGCCGATCAATGGCTGTCCGAGGCCAAGAGGGATCTGAAGTCCATCACCGATCGATTCGAGGCGGACATCGAGGCCCAGGGTGCTGACGCAGTGGCGAAATACCGTGCCGGTCCGGCGGCGGAAGCCAAACTGCAACAGTTGGGTGAAGAGCACCGGCGCCTGTTGCAGGAGGCGGGTCTGACCGACGCGGATCTCACCAATCCGGTCATGGCGGATCGTGCGAAGTGGGGGGTGGCTTTGTTCAAGCGCGACCTGGACCGGTGGGTGAGTGCCGAGGGGGCAGGAGCCTGGCGCGCGTACGCCGCCACGGTGGCTGCGGTGGCCGCCGAGGCGGTCGTGTCCCCACTCGAGTTGGGCGCTGCTGCGGGCACGGTCGCCGGGAAGCTCGATGTGGGCGCGGAGATTACCGCCGGGGAATGGGTCGCTGCCGCCGGGGATGTCATGGCCGGGGTCCAGGGCCTGGGCACCGTGGGAAAGATCGGGGCCAGTGCGCTGAGCCGGCGCGCGGCCCAATCTTCCGCGGCACAACTGGCCCGGGGGGGAGTCATCAAGGAAGCACGGCG
>JADLFD010000483.1 GCA_020845805.1 Verrucomicrobiales bacterium
AACGCTACGATCATATTTTTTCCCCCTCTGGGTGGAGTAGAAAAACCTACTTTTGACAGAAACGTCAATCCGATGATTGGCCCTAGCCACGAGTAGGGAGCACGAAGGGCGCTCCCATTTGGCTCCCAACCCCACCTGTCTCATCCCTCCAACCAACCCCTTGGGAACTACTTACATCATCATTTCTGGTTTCTAACTTCCCTCCGCCGGGCGTCTCGTGACCTCAACCAGAACGCCGGGCCGCGGTCGATCCTTCCGGCCGATACTTAGCGCGCCACGCGGATTCTGAAGAATTTGCCTCGTTCCCTAAGAATCCTGATGGTGTGCCGACTACCGGAGGTGGGGACGGTGACCCAAGGGCCGGACGCGTCATCGGCGGCCTCGAGGATCGCCCCGGATTCAGCCTCCCATTCCACCGTGATCTCGGCGGCGGGATCGGGATCCCCCGGCGTGGCCGGCGGCCTTACGGGTGGCGTGATCCGCATCGCACGCCGACGACTGCAATCGACGGTCACCTTGAAAGTGCAAACCTGCACGGGAACCCCAGGCTCCGTAATGCGACACGTGACGGTCGTGGTGCCCACGGGGAATCGGCTGCCGGAGGGCGGCGAGCATTCGACGGCGATGGGCGTGCACCCGCGAAGGGCTTCGACTTGGTACGTCACTATCGCCCCCTCGGCGGCGGTATCACAGCGAACGGTGATGTCGGCGGGGCATTTCAGACTGACCGTGGTACCGCCCGAATCGTCGAGGATGGTGAGGGTCACCGTGGCCGTTCCCACGTTGCCGCGGTTATCGGTGGCACTGAAGGTCACCTCGTATACCCCGGCGCCCACGAGTGTGCCCGGCGCCGGTTCCTGAGTGACCTCCGGGTCCAAGGCGATTCCGCAATTATCTCGCACGCTGATCAGGTCGCGCAGATCGGGCATGCGCGTCTTGCACGGAATGTCGGTGACCAGGTCCCCGAGGCGGATCGTGACGCTGTTGGTCGAGGGGGTCACGCGTGGTGGGGTGGTGTCGCCAAAGAAGAAGCAGGAGGGCCAGGCGTAGGACTCGTACTGGCTCCAGCCGTAGACGATGGCTCCGAAGTCAGCGCTCGCGCTCAGCGTATGGATGCCCTGCGCGGGATTCAGTCGCGCGTACTTGTAGCCGGTGGTGCCGATGTCGGTGAACACCGGGGTGATCACCGTACCGTTCAGCGTGAAGGAGGTCACCGACGCCGGAACGATGGCGTTGACATGATGCGAGAGAAAGTTGGTGCCCCCGGTGGCGAATCGATGTTGCGACGTGAAGTGGGCCCGGCCGGGGACGGTGACCATGAACGGATCCGAGTTCACCACGCCGTCGAAGTCCGCGCTGGAGGCCAACTGGTAAACCTGCACGGGCTTGCTGGACACAATGTGCGCCGCCTCGGTGAGCACGGTGTCGTGCACATCGCCGCGGTTCGTGAGGGTAATGGAGGCCCCATTGATGGACACCTCCGTGTTGCGGCGGGCGGCGACGATTCGGATGGTGTCACCACCGGTGCGCGTCGCCAGGGGCGCGGTGAAGAACTCGGTGACCAGGCGCTCGGTGGGGAGCATCTGTTCCACGAGATAGTCACAGTAGAAGACATCGGCGGAATTGACGTTCGCGCACACATGGCCGCCGAACGTAGCGACCGGGAAGTCGGCCTCGATGATGGTGCCCGTCAGGTCCGCGGGGGCGTCGTTGGTGTTTCGCAACTGGTAACAATCGCCGACATTGGTCAGCACCACGTTATAGGGGACGCCAGGCAGGCGCAGGCCGGTTTCGTACGAGGGAGTGATGACCACGGTGGTCAGCGGTCGAGTGGCCACGATGGCGAACTGCGATCCGGAGATCTCGGGCACTCCCACCTGGGTGTTGGGCCAGGCACCGACCACGTACTCACCCGTGAGGACCTCCGTGGGAAGAGCGCGGAAGCCGTCGCTGGTATACTTCACCTGGCTGAGCGCATGGACCCCGATCGGTTCGGAGGCGGTCACATGGATGCCACGGGGCAGGACCGCATCGTTCAGAGCGCCGAGGTCGATCCCGGCTGGAATCGCCACGGTCATTCCCCCGCTGACGATGTTGGTGACCAAGGTGAACCCCAGTCCCGGGATGGAGACGGTCACCGTGGCGCCATTGGGCCCGGTGAAACGCAGGCGCGGATTCAGCGGGTTGGCCGGATCGGGCGCCAGATTTCCTGGGAAGGTGAACCAGAAGTCGGTTCCGGTGCAGCCAAGTTCGCAGCCGGCATCCTTGTCGATGACCACGCGATGGTCCTCCACCTCACCCTCGCCACCGTCTCCGAGGAAGGTCGCGATGCCGCCGCGCGTGAGCCGAAAGCGGGCGATGGTATCGCCATTCTTGGCCGAGGCAGGAACGTCGAAGGAGAGGGTGTTGATTCCCGCGGACAAGAGCCGAGAGACGAAGATCTGGTCGCCGGCCTCGCCCCAGTCGCCGTCGTCGCCGAAATCGATCCAGGCATCGAGCCGCCCGGCCTGGGAGGCTTCCACTTCCACGACCGCCTGCTGACCCGGGACGAGCGGGGTCGTGAAGTTGACGCCATCCTCATCATCCGGGTCGCCTTTGGGCGCGAGGTCATCACCCGTGGCGTTGGAGTTGGGCTGTCCATCGGGCTCGGAATCGATGCTCTTTCCGAGGTGAAAATCCTCCACGATGGTGTGGAAGGCTCCGCTCTGTGAGGAGGTGGTGGGGTAATTCTCCGGTGCGTCGCCCCAATCCTTGCGCGCGCCGAGAATCAGGACGCCATAGTCCTCGACCTCCCCGTTCGGAGCCGGTCCGGCCCAGGTGCCGATCCCGTTGCGCGTGAGCCGAAAGCGGACGTACGTGCCACCCAATTTGGCGGTCGAGGGGATGGG
>JADLFD010000484.1 GCA_020845805.1 Verrucomicrobiales bacterium
CGGATACCGGTTCACCGAGGACTGACAGGCGATGCGCGGCACCACGAGACGGTCGCCTGACGCCCGGGCGAGGAAGGCGCGCCGCCATGAGTGAAGCGCTCTGGATCGGCTTGGCCGGGCTCGCGCTGGCGTTGGGTGCGGCGGGAATGGTCCACCTGGTCTGGCGTGCGCGCTTGCGCCGGTGGGAGTCGGAGTGGCGTCGCCGCGGCTCCCAGTGGGAGGCGGAGCGCCAGCGCCTGGAGGAGACCCTGGAGCGCGACCGTGCCGGGCAGATGGCAGTGTTCGATTGCATGGCGGAGGGGCTCCTGCTCCTGGACGCGTCGCGCAAAGTCAAACTGGTCAACCGACGGCTTCGCGACTGGTTTGCCATCGGCCCCAAGGTGGAGGGGCGCACGCTCATGGAGACCCTGCGTCGCCACGAGTTGGAGGAGCTGGCGGAGAGGGCTCGTGCCGAAGGCCAGGCGCTGGGGCTGGAACTGGAGGTGGGCACGCAATCGACGCGCGTGCTGAGTGTCAACGCCGCCACGTTTGGTCAAGGCGACTCCAGCGCGAGGGGCGTGATCCTGGTGTTCCATGATGTCACGCGCCTGCGGGAGCTCGAGGAGACGCGGCGTGAGTTCGTGGCCAACGTCAGCCACGAGTTGCGCACGCCGCTGGCCCTCATCAAGGGGTACGTGGAGACGCTGATCGACGGCGCCCGGAACGATCCGGAGGTGCTGCTGCGCTTCCTGCAGATGATCGAGAAGCACTCCAACCGGCTGACTTTCCTGATCGAAGACCTGCTGACGGTTTCCCAACTCGAATCCGGACGGATCGCGATGAACCTGCACTGGGGGGACGTCCACCGCCTGGTCGGCCGCGTGCTCGAGGATCTGGCGTCCCGCGCCGCGGAGCGTGGCATCACCTGTGTGAACGAGGTGGCCGGGCCGCTGCCAGTGCGTGCGGATTTCGACCGGTTGCAGCAGGTGGTTTCCAATCTGGTCGACAACGCCATCAAGTACGGCCGGAAAGGCGGACGCGTGGTGGTGTCCGCCCGGGTGCTGGACGCCGAGGCCCGGCTGGAGATTGCCGTGGCGGACGACGGTCCGGGGATCCCGCCCGAGGCTCTGGACCGGGTATTCGAACGCTTCTACCGCGTGGATGCCGCGCGCTCGCGGGAGCAGGGCGGCACCGGGCTGGGCTTGTCGATCGTGAAGCACATCGTGCTGGCGCATGGCGGCAACGTGCGCGCCGAGAGCGCGCCGGGCCGGGGGGCGACGTTTCGCGTGCAGATCCCCTGGGAATCTGCGCCAGCTGGGGTGGATGCCACCCACGCGTGGTGATGCGCCGACGTGCGGGTGGCTTGCGAGGGCAAAAGGGTTCGTGGCGTAATTCGGTTGCGACACCCATCGCCTGCGCCACGACCCGACCACGAACACAACCACGACCAACCCCCTCACCATGACGAAGACCAAGGTTGCCCTGCTCGGAGCCGGATTCATCGCCGACATCCACCTGGAATCCTACCAGCGTTTCGTGCCGGAGGCGGAGGTCGTGGCCGTGTACACGCGCGAGGCGCAGCGCGCCGAGGCGTTTGCGCGCAAGCATCACATCGGGAAGTGGTATGCCGATCTCGAGGCGGCGATCCGCGAGAGTGGTTGCGACGTGGTGGATGTCTGCCTGCCGAACTTCCTGCATCACCGCGCCGTGCTCGCCGCGGCGCGGGCCGGGAAGCATGTGATCCTGGAAAAGCCGATCGCGATGACTTTGGAGGAGGCGGATGAGATGATTGCCGCCTGTGCCGCGGCCGGTCGACATCTCATGTACGCCGAGGAACTGTGCTTCGCACCCAAGTACGAGCGCGTCCGCAAGCTGGTGACCGAGGGCGCCGTGGGGCGCATCTACCAGATGCGCCAGTGCGAGAAGCACAGCGGTCCGCACAGCGATTGGTTCTATGACATCAACCTGTCCGGAGGGGGCGCGCTGATGGACATGGGTTGCCACGGCATTGCGTGGTTTCGGTGGATGCTGGGCGGGCGTCCGCCGGTGAAATCGGTGCAGGCGCACATGCAGACCGGGCTGATTCATGCTGGCCGCACGCGTGCCGAGGAGAACTCGGTGTGCACCGTGGAGTTTGCGGATGGCACCCTGGGCATCGCGGAGAATTCGTGGGCCAAGCACGGCGGCATGGACGACCGCGTGGAAGTGTACGGCACCGGGGGTGTGATTTACGCCGATCTGTTCCAGGGGAATGCAGCGCTGACCTACTCGGACAAGGGGTATGGCTACGCCATGGAGAAGGCCGGATCGACGCAGGGCTGGACCTTCACCATCTTCGAGGAGGCCTTCAACCAGGGGTATCCGCAGGAACTGCGGCATTTCATCCGGTGCGTCCGGGAGGGGACGGAACCAGTGGTGACCGGGCAGGATGGGCGGGCCGTGCTGGAGATTCTCAACGCCGCGTACGCCTCGGCGCGCACCGGGCAGAAGGTGATGCTGCCCTTCAGTCCGAAGGTGAAGCGGCCGGTGGACTTGTGGTTGGGCGAGGCGGGGTGAGTGCCCGAAGGGCCTTCCGGACGGGGTTGTCGACCGGGCTTGGCAAGGAGGGGTGAGGGACGAGAACGTGGGCCGTGCGACGCGTGCAGTGGTGGGTGACCCACCGCGACCTTCTGACGGTGTTTTTTCTTCACGGCATGGCCATGGCCACCTGGTACGTGCCGTTGAGCACCATCCTGGAGACCCACGGCTTCGGGAAGCTCGTGGCCTGGGCGTTTGCGAGCAATGCGCTGGCAGCGCTGACGTCGCCGCTCCTCTTCGGCGCGCTGGCGGATCGCCTGGCCGCGCCGGGACGCGTGTTGCGCTGGCTGGCCGGGGCGGCGGTGGGTCTGACCCTGCTGGCGAGTTGGGCGGTGGAGCACCGGGCGAGTCCGGCGGTGGTGTTCACGCTGATTCTCCTGCACGCCTTGGCCGTGGTTCCTTCCTGGAGCCTGCTGTACAGCCTGGCGCTGGGACGCTTAATGGACGCGCGTCGCGAGTTCGGCCCGGTCCGGTCCATGGGCACGCTGGGCTGGGTCGCGGGCTGCCTGGCGATCAGTCTGATTCAGGCGGATGCCTCGACGCGTGCGGGCCTGGCGGGGGCGGGGCTGTGGGTCGTGTTGGTGCTGCTGCTGGGGAGACAGACGGCGGCTGGCGTGGTGCCGGAGCGCCGCGTGCTGACCGTGCGACAGCGGTTGGGCCTCGATGCCCTGGCGCTGCTGCGGCATGCGGATCACCGGGTGGTCTTCCTTACGGCGTGTCTGATTTCCATCCCGCTGGCGGCGTTTTACCC
>JADLFD010000485.1 GCA_020845805.1 Verrucomicrobiales bacterium
AGCGGAGCGTCGGTCACCCACTCGTCGGACTCCGGCCAGCCATGGACGATCGCTTCGTACTCCTTGTGCACCGATCGCGAGGCGAATCTCACCCCGAGCTCGGCCGCCACCTCGCGCGATTTCGCGACCAGCGTCACGCCGCTGGTCTCGCGGTCGAGACGATTCACCAGCGCGGCCTCGGTGGATCCGGTGTGCAGGCGCACCCGGCTGATAAGGCTCGACCACGCATCCCCCTTGGTCGGATGGCAAACCAGGCCGGCGGGCTTGTTGACCACCAGCAGATCGCCGTCCTCGTGAAGGACGCGCAGGAGGGGCTCCGTCGGGCTCATAATCGGCCTCCCAAAAAGAAACCGGCGGTGTCCGGGGGTCAAACCCTGAACACCGCCGTTCCAAAGTCAGCGTCGGCTTATCAATCGCCGCGCCCGGTCCACGCACCTCAATCAGGCGGCCGGTGCACCTTCGGGGCGTGCCGGCACCTCGCTGATCAGCGCCTGCAACTGCAGGTAATCCAGCACCTTCCCAGTGAGGATCTGCTCCGCCAGGGCGTTGATCTGCCCGTTCTGCTGCATCTCGCGCAGCACCTTCTCCGGGCGCTCCTTGCGCTGCTGCGCGATCATCGCGATGCGCTGCAGAATTTCCTGATCCTGCACCTTGATCCCTTCCTTCTCCGCGATGCGGTTCAGGATGAGCGCCGCCTTGACGCGGTCCTTGGCGCTGGTATTCGCGGCCGAGAAAATCTCGTCCTTGTGCTCCTGGATGGCTTCCTTGGTCACGCCACGACGCTGGTTCTGACTGACGATGTCGCGGATGACATTGCGCGTCTCGTGCTGCACCACGCTCTCGGGGAGCTCGCACTGCACGCGATCGAGCAGGGCCTTCACCAACTGGTTGCGAATGGCGGTGACGCGCTTGTGCTTGAGCTCATTGTCGAGGTCGCTCTTCACGCCCTCGCGCAACGCCTCGAGGCTCTCCACCCCGAATTGCTTGGCGAACTCCTCGTCGAGCTCGGGCAGACGACGCTCTTTAACTTGGAGCACTTCCACCTCGTAAACGCCCGCCTTGCCCACCAACGCAGGAACCACGAACTCCGGCGGGAAGGTCACCTGGACCGTGCGCTTGTCCCCCGCCGACGCCCCGATGAGCTGGTCGGTGAATCCAGGGATGAAATGTTCGGTCTCGACCTTCAGCCAGAAATTCTTCTGCTCGGTCAGGCCGCGCGCCGTCGGGGAGTGTTCGGTGATGGGCTTGCCCTCGCAGCTGCCCTGATAGTTCACCACCACGAAGTCGCCCGCGCCCACCGCGCGCTGCACATCGAGGAAGTTGCCGCGCTGCTCGCGCACCGCGGTGATGGCACGGTCCACGTCTTCCGACGTCACACTGCGGGTCTCCACCTCCACCGGGATGCCCTTGTAGTCCGGAGTCTCGAACGTGGGCTCCGTCTCCAGCGTGGCCGCGAACTGGAACGATTGCCCGCGCCCGAACTGGATCTCCTCGATGTCCGGCTGGCCAAGCACCCGCAGGCCCTTGTCCTTGACCGCGTCGCGGAAGCCGTCCGAGACCAACCGGCGCTTGACCTCCTGCTCGATCTCACGACCGAAGGTACGCGTCACCAGGTAAGCCGGCGCCTTGCCGGGGCGGAACCCGGTCATCTTCGCCTGCCGCTGGTAGTCGGCGGTCGCCTGCTCAAACGCCTTATCGACGATCGCAGCGTCGACCTCGATCTTCATCAGCACCTTGCACGGTGCCAACTGCTCCACGGACACGTTCACGAATGAATCCTTTCTCTGGGCCTGAACCGCCATGTGCCGCCCGGCGCGGCACTCCGCCCTCCGTTCCGGCGCCCGCGCGCCCGCCAGAGGGCCTCGAAATCAAGCCTCGGCGCTGGCCGAGTACCCCTTTTCCTTCACCAGGGTCGCACCCTTGCCCACGCGCGTGCGCAGGTAGGTCAGCTTGGCACGCCGCACCGCCCCGCGACGCTCCACCTCGACCTTGTCGATGCGCGGCGAGTGGATGGGGAACACACGCTCCACACCTTCGCCGTAGCTGATGCGTCGGACGGTGAACGTCTCGTTGAGGCCATGGCCGCGACGACCAATCACCACGCCCGCGAAAACCTGGATGCGCTCCTTCTCGCCTTCCACGACCTTCGTGTGCACGCGCACCGAATCCCCGACGTTGAATGCCGCCTTTTCCTTCTTAAGGAACTGCGACTCGATCTTGTCCAACAATGCCTGGTTCATGACTCGTTTCCTTCCTTGTCCCGTTGCCTTCCCAGCCGCGCCTCAAGCGCACCCAGAAGGTCGGGACGCCGCTGCCTCGTCCGCGCCAGGGACTGCTCCCGGCGCCATTTCTCAATCTCCGCGTGGTTGCCGGAAAGCAGCACTTCCGGCACCTGCATCCCGCGAAACTCGGCAGGACGCGTGTAGTGCGGGTACTCCAGCAACCCGTGACTGAAGGATTCGTCCTGCGCCGAACCCTCGTCCCCCAGCGCGCCCGGCAACAAACGCGTCACCGCGTCGATCACCATCATCGCCGGCAGATTGCCGCTGGTGAGCACGAAATCTCCCACGGAGATCTCTTCGTCCACCAACGTCTCCCGAACCCGCTCGTCCACCCCTTCGTAACTGGGACAGAGCACCAGCAGATGCTGGCACCCCGCCAGCCTCGCCGCCGCCTCCTGGTCAAACGGACGCCCCGTCGGACACAGCAGCAGCACCCGGGTCTCGGGACCGCTCAAACTCTCCACCGCCTCAAAGATCGGCTCGCACTTCAATACCATCCCCGGCCCGCCGCCAAACGGACGATCGTCCACCGTCCGATGCCGGTCGTGCGTCCACTCCCGCAGGTTGTGCACCCGCAGATCCAACAGTCCGCGCGAGCGGGCCCGATGCACGATACTCTCGTCCATGGGCCCCGAAAACATCCCGGGAAACAAGGTGAGCACGTCGATCTTCATGCCATCCATGCCTCACCCCGGAGTCGTTGCGCACGACGGGTTCCCGGACCCGCCGCCTCCGGTCACCGGCGACTCAGCCGCGAAAATCCATCCCAGGCTCGCGCTCGTCCATCAGCTCCACCGAGCAGCGCTGCCCCTTGTGCGCCGCCCCAGCCGAGAGAAGCGTGCGAATGGCGTTGATGGTGTTCCCGCGGCGCCCCACCAAACGACCCATGTCAATCGGATGGACGTGCACCTCGAACACAGTCTCCCCCCGCCGCTCGTTCGCCGTGATGCGAACCGCGTCGGGATGCTGGACCATGCCCTTGATCACGATTTCGAGGAATGCCTGCATCGCTGTTTCCATGGTGCGGTCCCCGCCTGCCGGGAACCTGCCTGGATCGCGTGGCGTGTCTCCGGGCGCTCTTTCACCGGTCCTCCGGCCGCCCCGGACCCCCGCCTTACGCCACCGCCGGAACCGCCGCCGCCTTGGTGGCCTTCTTGATGAAGCTCGCCACCGTCTCCGAAGGCTGCGCGCCGGCTCCCAGCCAGTACTTCGCGCGCTCCAGATCGAGGATGTAGTTCACGCCACTCCGCTTCGGATCGTAGCTGCCGAGTTCTTCAATGAACCGGCCATCGCGCGGGCTGCGCGAATCCGCTACCACAATCCGGTACGCCGGAGCGTTTTTCGCTCCTACACGCTTGAGTCGAATCTTGACTGACATAGGGCCAAATCCCCGCGAAACCCGCGCAGCGTGGCTCTTCTGCCCGCTGCGAAATGCCGGATCCCGACAAGGGGTGGCGAAACTAGTCGTCCCCCCCAAACACTGGCAAGCCCTGTTTTGATCCATTGTTCACTTCACCTCGCCCCCCACCCCCGCTCCGCTCGCGGGGTTACCCGCAGTGGTTCCCGCTCCACACTCTCCCCACCGGCTCCTACCCCAACGCACCAAACGCTTTTTGGATTCCGACTCCCGGCCCGCCCCCCTCATCCTCGGGCGCCATGTTCGCCCCTGCCGACCTGTTCAGCCTGGACCAGACGGAGCACGCCGCCCTGTTGGAAGGCTGCACCCATGCCTGGGAAGCCCTCGCCCGCATCAAAGCCTACGTCGAAACCCATGCCAAACCCCAGTTGCTCAATCGCTGCCAGGGTACCGCATGGATCGGCGATCAGGTCTTCATTGGGGAGGGAACCGAGGTAGAGGACGGCGCCATGATCAAAGGCCCCGCCATCATCGGGAAAAACTGCAAGATCCGGCACAACGCCTACATCCGCGAACACGTCATCATCGGCGACGGCTGCGTGATCGGGAACTCGTGCGAACTCAAGAACTCACTCCTGTTCAACCGCTGCGAGGTGCCGCACTTCAACTACGTCGGGGACTCGATCCTCGGGTACAAATCCCACCTCGGCGCCGGGGTGAAGATCTCCAATCTCAAGATCACCCCAGGCCACGTGCTGGTGGAAAGGGACGGAAAGTTCGTGGACACCGGGCTGCGCAAATTCGGCGCCCTGATCGGCGACGAGGCCCAGGTGGGCTGCAACGCCGTCCTGAACCCGGGCTCGATCCTGGGCCGCAAATCCCTCGTCTACCCCAACGTCAACTGGCGCGGGGTCCTCCCCCCACTGCACGTCGCCAAGAACCGCGCCGAGGTCCAAGTGGTGGCCCTCGGGGCAGCCCGCAAATCCGCCGGATAAACGGCCCAGCCCCGCTTCCCCGCCGGGCGCACTCAAAACGCGACCGAGAACCCGGCGTAGAAGTTGCGGCCGTACGCAGGATCGATCCCGTCGCCGCGGATGCGCGCGTAGTAGTCCTCGTCGAACAGGTTGTTGATGCCCGCCATGAGGCGCACCACGTCCTTGTACACCGCCGCCTCGGCCGTGAGATCCCAGGTCATGTACGCGGGGATCGCCCGCGTCGGATTCTCATCATCCGTAGCGAAATGCGCGCCCATGAAGGTCCCCAGAAACGCGACTTTCACGCGCTCCTGCCAGCGGTAGATCAACCCACTGCGGGCCATGAACTCCGGCGCATACTGGGGCCGCCGGCCGTCCGAAACCCCACCGTCGATCTCCGCCGAGAGCAGGGTGAGGTTGCCGTACACGTTGAACGACCCGAACCGTCCCACGCGGTCCAGCCCGTCTCTCGCATCCAGCACGCCCATCAGGTCCAGGTAGGCCGCGGCATCCCAGCCGTAGTTCAGGGTGCGCCCCACGTTGCGCAGGGTCGTGATGTTGCCCGCCGTGACGGTGCCGCCGAACTTGTTGTCCAGGTCCACGAGAAACAGGCTCGTGTCCCAGGTCACCCAGGGCTTCGGATGCCCGCGGAATCCCATCTCGTACTGAATCCCCTTCGAGGGCGCCAGATCGGCCGGCGCCACCGTGCCGCTGCTGGGCACGATCAGCGACTCCGTGAACACCGTGGTGCGGTAGCTTTCGGACACGTTGGCGTAGAGCTCCTTCCCTTCGCCCAGTTGGTAACCCAACCCCAGGCCGAACAGCGGCTCGAAATCGAGTTGGTCCTTCTCGCCGCGGCTCAGCACCGCTCCCGTCGCCAAGTCGAGATTCCGGGAATCCAGATCCTGGTGAATGCTCTCCAGGCGCACCCCCGGCGTGAGCGAAAAGCGCCCCCACACAAACCGGTTCTCCAGGAAAACTGCGCCGTAGTGCACCGCCCGGTCTGCTTCGCGAAACACCACCCCGTTCTCTGCGGTGGCGGTCGCTCCCCGACGATCCACGCGCGGGGAGTCGGATTGGTAATATTGCACTCCGGCCGCCAGCACGTGGGAATCCTCCGCCCCGCCCCAGGCCAGACTGAGCCGCGGCTCGATCCCCAGGGTGAAAAACTCCTGCCGCTCAATGTCGTTCGAACTCGCGGTGGGCCCGCTTGGCAACGTGCCGAATCCACCCCCGCGCTGCCGACGGCTCCACCGTTCGTAATACCCTCCCCAGACTTGGAGTGAGAACTCGATCCCTTCACTCACGGTCAGATCATACCGCAGCGAAGGCACGTACCGACGCAACTGGAAACGGTCGTTGGGGCGCGACACCGCGGCGCGATCGACGTCGTAGTTCACCGTGTTGGCGCCGGTGGCGAAGGTCAGCCCTCCCGGTTCGCCATGCGCTTCCTCATACGCATCCAGCGCCAGGGTCCAGCGCGAGTTCTCCGCCGTGTCCCACACGAGTTTGAAATGGCCGCCATCCAGGACGTAGTCACTGTTCGACGCGCGGAACCCCTCCGACTGCCGGTGGTTGTAATATCCCAGATAGCCCAGCGAGCCACTCGTCCCATCGAACGCGTTGTACGTGGAGTACAGCCCGTCGCTGCCGAAGACATGCTGCGACCTGCCTGAGATCGCGCGATCCGTCCGCGGCTGGTAGGTCACGTAATTCAGCGCGCCCCCCGGCTGCGGTCCGTACAAAAGCGCCGCCCCGCCGCGCACGAACTCGATCCGATCGACCACATCCAACGGCGGAGTGTAGTAGCTCTCGGGATATCCAAACGGATCCGCGTGAATCGGAATGCCATCCTTGAGCACCTGCAGGAACTGCGAACGATGCGGCTCCCCGATGCCGCGGTAACCCAGGCTCACCAGCGGCGTCGACTCCTCGCTGTAGAGCAAGCCCGGCGTCAGGGCCAGCGCCTGCCGGTAGTTGTTGGCCTGGACCTTCGGATAGGCGTCCAGATCCAGCACCGTGGCATGCTTGCCCGAAAAGATGCGGGTGCCCTCGACTTCCGTCAGGAACGGGTCCTGGACCAGCGCGTCCGACTCCGCCTCGCCACGGACGATCATCGCTGGCAGCACCTCGAGCGGCGCCGCGGCCGCCATACGCACCGGTTCCTCGGCCGCACCCAGCGCCGGCAAGGTCCCCATCAGCACCCAGGAAAACGCCGCCCGGGATCCGAGCCTCGGCGTTCGTGACAGGTCATACGACATGCCCGATGCCACCACGCACGATGTCACCCACGCCTTCGCATCCTTGCCAAAGATTGTCGGCCGTTTGCGCTCCGCCCAAGCGCTGACATTGGGGTTGCCGCGGCAGATCGCGTCGGTACGGTCGCATCCTCCCCTTGAAAAACTTCGCGCCTCCCCCTGCTCCGTGCCGACGCCCACCGCCACGGTCGGCGTTCACGCTGATCGAGTTGCTGGTGGTCATCGCCATCATCGCGATCCTCGCCAGCATGCTGCTCCCCGCCCTGGGCAAGGCGAAGCGCAAGGCCAAGGAAACCAACTGCCTGTCGAACTTCCGGCAGTGGGCCATCGCCGCCAATCTCTACGCCACCGACGATACGCGTGGACGGCTCCCCATGCTGGGCAACCTGGGCAACAACCCCTGGGACGTTGCCGATGCCATGATCCCCGCGGTCCAGGACTACGGTGTGACGGTGCCGATGTTCTTTTGCCCCTCGCGTCCCGCGGAACTCACCGAGGCCCAGGCCTGGTACCAGCGCATGAAGAAGAAGAACCTCAGCACCAACGAGGACCTGCGCATTTACTACAGCACCCGCTGGACCTTCGGGTTTGCCATCATCCAACACAGCTGGTGGGTGCCTCGCTCCGGCCTCCCCGGGTTCCAGGTCATGCCCGCCACCGCGCGGGTCAATACCAACACCATGACCGCCGGCTGGCCCACGAAACTCGAGGACCCGGGATCCTCCACCAGCCCCATCATCACCGACACGCTGTACCACGATGGATTCGTCACCAATCTCGCCGTGGCCTGGGGCGGCCATCCCACGCGCAAGTCGGACTCCGGATTCCAGATCAATGGCGGTGCCGCGGAATCCATCAGCCGCGCCTACGCCGACGGGCACGCCGAACTCGCCAACCGGGCGCGCATCACGTGGCGCCACTTCGGCAACTGGACCAGTTTCTACTGACGGTCACCGCACGATCGGTTGCGACTGGCGCAAATACGCGAACAGATCCCGGATCTCCTGGTCGCTGTACTCCTCGAGCAACCCTTCCGGCATCAGGCTGCGCCCCGCCGGATCCAGGGACGCCACCTCGCTCCGCGCCAGGGTCAGGTCGGTTCCCTCATACCCGCGCAGCACGATCACGCGCGCATCCTGATCCGCGAGAAACCCGCCCAGGGTCCGGCCGTCCTTCGTGGTCACGAGGTGATTCTCGTACCCTTCGCGAATCTCCGCGTTGGGGTCGATGATGCTGATCAGCATGGTCCCCAGATCGTCGCGCTGGTAGCTGGTCAGGTCCGGCCCGATCTTGCCCCCTTTGAAGAACAGCGTGTGACAGCCGCCACACCGGTCCATGAACAGGGGTTCCCCTCGATACGGATCCCCCGGCGTGGCGGTGATGACCTTTCGCACCGCCTCGATGCGCGGGCGCCAAACGGAGGAACCGGCCGGGGCCACCGCCGGTTGTCGCGCCAGCCACGCCTCAATGGTCGGGTCCCCGTGCCTCCCCATACGGGCTCGCACCTCAACCGGCACCGCACCGCGTGGCAAACGTCCCGTGCTCACCGCCGCGACCAAGGCGCGGCTCCAGGCCGCACGACTGGCCAGCAGATTCACGGCCGCGTCCCGCACCGCCACCGGAAACCCGGGCAGCGCGGCCGCCAGGGCCGTCCCCAACCCCTCCCCGTCATAACCCGAAAGAGCGGCGCAGGCCGCGGTTCGCACCGCCACCGCCGCCTCACTCCGCACCACCCCCAGCAACACCTCCGCGGCGTCCGCAGGGCGCACCTCGCCCAGCAGGCGGATGGCCGCGATGCGCTGTTCCGCCGAAGCCGCCGCGTCGCCCGCCTGCCGGATCATATCGCGCAACGCCTCCGCATCCCCCCGTCGCGCGCGCAACACTGGCGTCAACAGTCCCGAGCTCTCCAGGGCACGTCCCAGTTCCTCCGGGAGCCCGGGCAGAGAACGTCCGCGCATCGCCTCTTCAAAACCCGCCATCAGCGCGGCCCGATCCGCGGGTCCTGGCGCCAACGACAACAAGGTGGCACAGGCCACCAACTCCGCCCGCGTGCCCGAAGCCGCCAGCCGGCGCATCAATCTCGGCGTCAGATGTTCCCGTACCCAGCCCGCATCCCAGAAAGCCGGGTCGCGAAACAA
>JADLFD010000486.1 GCA_020845805.1 Verrucomicrobiales bacterium
ACCTTGGGCGCTTCCGGCAGCACGGCGAGATCCACCATGTACCGGTTGATCCACTCGCGGTACGGCTGCGTCTTGCAGACGGCGTCCTTGATCTCGTCGTCGCCGATGATGCGGCCTTCGCGCGTGTCGATGAGGAACATGCGCCCGGGTTGCAGGCGACCCTTTTGCTTGATCCGTTCGGGCGGGAATTCGAGCACGCCGGCCTCGGAGGCCATGACCACGGTGTCGTCGTGGGTGACGTAGAACCGCGAGGGGCGCAGGCCATTGCGGTCGAGGCAGGCGCCGATCTGGACGCCGTCCGTGAACGCCACCGAGGCGGGGCCGTCCCAGGGCTCCATCAGGCAGGAGTGATATTCGTAGAACGCCTTGCGTTCATCGCTCATCGACTCGTGGCCGACCCACGGTTCGGGGATCATCATCATCATCGCGTGCGGCAACGTGCGGCCGCTCAGGACGAGCAGCTCGAGGCAGTTGTCGAACATCGCGGAGTCCGACCCGTTCGGGTTGATGATGGGGAGGATCTTCTTGATCTCGTTGCGGTCGCCCAGCAGTTCGCTCTCGAACATGGCCTGGCGCGCGTGCATCCAGTTGATGTTGCCGCGCAGCGTGTTGATCTCGCCGTTGTGCGCGAGATAGCGATAGGGGTGCGCGCGTTCCCAGCTGGGGAACGTGTTGGTCGAGAAGCGGGAGTGCACGAGCGCGAGGGCGCTCTCCATGTCCGGATCCCGCAGGTCGGGGAAATACTGGTCCACCTGCGCCGGCATGAGCATGCCTTTGTAGCCCACCGTCCGGCAGGACATGCTGGCCACGTACCAGAAATGCGTGCCGGGTTCGCCCGCGTTGCGCACTTCGAGATAGGCGCGCTTGCGGATGATGAACAGGCGACGTTCGAAAGCCTGGTCGTCGGTGATGCGACGGTTGCGGCCGATGAAGCACTGACGGAACACGGGCTCGGTGGCCTTGGCGGTGGCCCCGATCATCGAGTTGTCGGTGGGCACGTTGCGCCAGCCGAGCACCTTCTGCCCCTCTTCGCGCACGATGCGTTCGAAGGCGCGTTCGCAGTAGCGCCGGTGTTTCGCATCGCGCGGGAGGAACACCATGGCCACGCCGTACAGACCCGGTTCCGGCAGCTCGAACCCGCTCTCCTTCGCCACGCGCGAGAAGAACTTGTGCGGGATCTGCATCAGAATCCCGGCGCCGTCCCCCGTGTTGGCTTCGCAACCGCAGGCGCCACGATGGTCGAGATTGACCAGGACCTTGAGGCCCTGCTGAACGATCTCGTGGGATTTTTGCCCTTTGATGTTCACGACGAAGCCGACGCCACAGGCGTCATGCTCCATTTGCGGGTCGTAAAGGCCCTGCTTGGGAGGGAGACCATTCCAACGTGCCTGCGAAGGCACGGATTCGGGTGTCTGGGTCGTCATCGGACGTACTTCGATCGCTTCTTGGCGCCTTTGCGGCGTCAAATTCGCGTAGCTTTTACGTGGTCCCAAGCAGGATGCAATCCTTTGGTTCCACCGAACTGCAGCCCACGCCCATCGAGCGCTCCGCATGACCGGGATTCATCATCTCCACGCACGGCGCGCGACCCGCACGACGTCGATCCCTCACGCGGCACCCGCGGTCCCAGCTTCGGACCCCACCCCATCGAGACGAACCCAGCGTCGCGCCTTCATTTCAAACCGTGGCAAGGTCCCGCCTGCCACCAAGCGCACCGGCACGCGCAGCGCCAACCGGCTCTGGAACAGGTCCTCCAACGTCCGCGCCACGTCCGCGCCCGACGCCCCTCCCGGCGCGGGTTCCACCACCAGCCTCAGCGCCAGCAGGGAGCCTTCACGCACGATCTCCGCCTGGTACTCCGCCACGCCACCCGCTTCACGGACGACGTCATCCACCGCGCCCGGAAAGACGTTGACCCCCCGCACCACCACCATGTCGTCGGTACGCCCCAGCACCCCTCCCACCAACGCGAGGTCGTCCGTGCCGCACGGGCACCGACCGCGCCGCGCGCGCACGAGGTCGCCGGTGCGATACCGCACCAGCGGCGACCCCACGCGCCCCAGCGTGGTCAGGACCAACTCCCCGGTCCGCTCCGCCGTGCCGTCCGCTGCGGATCCCGAGTCCAGCACCTCGGCCACGTACGAATCCTCGATCACGTGCAGCACCCCGGGCTGCGCAGGGCATTCGTAACTGACCGGGCCCACCTCGGTCATGCCGTGGTGATCGAACACCCGGGCACCGGGCCATCGCGCTTGGATGGAGGCCCGCACCGCCGGCACGCTCCCGCCCGGTTCGCCGGCAACCAGGATGCGTCGCAGCTCCAGCGCGCTCAGATCGATTCCCTGCTGCTGTGCGACGTCCCCGAGATGCAGCGCGTACGTGGGGGTGCAACACAGGACGGTCGCGCGCTGCTCCAGCAGCGAACGCAACCGGGCGACGCTGGTCATCCCGCCTCCCGGCAAACAGAGACATCCCAGGCCCAACGCCGACTCGAAGGCCGTCCAAAACCCCAGGAAGGGCCCGAACGAGAAGGCAAAGAACACGCGATCCGCCCGAGTGACTCCGGCCGCGCGGTACACGCACCGCCAGTTGCCCAGCATCCAGTCCCAGGATTCCGGGGTGTCGAGCCAGCGAATGGGCCGTCCGCTGGTGCCGCTGGTGCCATGGCACCGCGTGTAGCGTTCCAGGGGAAAGGTGAGATTGGAGCCGTACGGGGGATGCGCCGTCTGGTCGCGAACCAAGTCCGACTTGCACGTGACCGGCACCCGCTGCGCGAACTCGGCGAGCGTGCGCCAGCCCTCGACCACGTCCGTCCCCGCCCAGTGTTTCTGGTAGAAGGAATTGGTGGCGACCACCGTCCTCAACAGGTCGCGCAGGCGATCGATGCGCGCGTCGTGGCGCGCCGGGTTGGGTTCGGAGGCGGCCACGGTCGGGAGCTGGGCACTAGGATTTGACCGGGCCGGACGCGATCGGGACGCCGGGAGCGTGCGCCGAGGAGGGCGCGCGCGCCGGGGCGGTGGCGGGTTTGTAGAAAGTCACCAGCGTGCCGCCGAGCGCGGCGAGGAGGATGCCCAGGTAGAATTGGGGCTTGATCGATCCCCAGCCCCCGACCGGCGGATGGAGGATGAGGGAGAGGGTGGCATTCACGATCGGCGCCCCGGCGAACACGATCGACATCACCACGCCCGGGTTCCCCTTCGCTCCGAAGGCGAGCAACACCCCCAGCGCGCCGATCGCGCCCACGATGCCGGCAATCAGGGACCACCAGGCGCCCTTGGCCGGGAATGCCCAGGAGGCCCCCTTCACCAGCAGAAGCGCCGCCGGAGCGAGCACGGCCG
>JADLFD010000487.1 GCA_020845805.1 Verrucomicrobiales bacterium
CGAACCGGCGTCCGGCCTCGTTCATGGCAGGGACCATGGCTTCGCTGACCAGGGAGACGGCGGGAACACCGGCCTGCAGGGCTTCCTCGGTCACGCGACGAGCGGTTTTCGCGTCACCGCTGAGCACGGCGTGGTGGAGTGTTTCGATGGGATTCATGGGGCAGAGTGTGGGGTGAAGGAAACCTCAGGTGGACTTGGCGGTGCACGAAACCTCCGACCGGCAGGCCGGGGCGAGTCGGAGTTCTTCAGGAAAGAGCATTTCTTCGGCAAAGATCTCACCAAACCGGGGGTCGTCGCCCAGGGAAACGTGGCGGACGCGGGCCCGGAGCGACGCGTACGCGACCTCGGGATCGCGGGTTTCAAAGAGGGCGAGCTTGGCGCCGTGCAGGGCGGTATTGCCAGCGGGGGAGGTGCGTTCGGCGGGAAGGGGGAGCAACCCGATTCGGTGCGCACTGGCGCGATCAACGTAGTTGCCGAAGGCCCCGGCCAGGTGGAGGTGCCTGAGGTCCTGGGCGGTGGCGCCCCAGGTTTCCAGGAGCAGCCGAAGTCCCGCTGCGACGGCGCCTTTGGCGAGTTGGAGTTCGCGGATATCGGACTGCCGGATATGGATGCCCGGGGCCAGTTCCCATTCGCGCCCTGAGGTCAGGCGTCCGGTCGGCCCGATCACACCGAGGTCGAGGCCGGTGGCGACGGCGTCCACGATGCCGCTGCCACAGATCCCGCGGGCTGGGTCGCCGCCGAGGACCCGGCAGTGGGGGCGTCCCTCGACGATCGTGACGCCCGCGATCGCGCCGCGGTCGGCACGCATGCCTTGGGAGAGACGCGCGCCCTCGAAAGCGGGGCCGGCGGCGGTGGAGGTGCAGAGGAGCCGATCCCGATTTCCGACCACGATTTCGCCGTTGGTCCCGAGGTCGACGAGGGCGCCGAGCTGCGGGGAATCGTGCAGGCCGGTGGCGAGGATCCCGGCGAGGATGTCGCTGCCGACGAATCCGCCGAGGCAGGGCAGGAATCGCACCAAGGGATCGCCAGGGATCTGCCAGCCCAGGGCGGAGGCGGGGAACGTTTGCGTGTGGGTATCGCGCGGTTCGAACGGGACCGCCGCCAGGGGGGCGACGTCGAGACCGGCGAAGAGATGATGCATGACCGTGTTGCCCACCACGGTGATCCCGGCGATGTTCGCCCGGGGGGCGGCGGACGCGGCGGGGGAGAGCAGATCGGTCAGCATTTCACCGAGTTGCGCGCGGATCAGGTGCGTGAGGCGTTCGCCGCCGTGGCCGGTGGTGGCGAATTCGATCCGGCTCATGATATCCGCGCCGTGCTTGGACTGCGCATTGAGCGCCGTGCGCACGTTGAGGACTTCGCGGGTTCGGAGGTCGACCAGTTGGGCGACGATCGTCGTGGTGCCGAGATCGACGGCGATTCCCAGCCCATCGCGGTGCGGGACGGCGAGGGGCGCCGCGTCGCCGAGGATGGTGGGTTCCCAGGCGGCGAGTTCGAGGGTGAGATCGGAATCCGCGCGCGCGCGGCAGGCCAGGCGCCAGCCGGCCTCGAGCTCGGCGTGGGAGAGGAGTCGGTGTTCCTCCGGACTGATGGGCAACGAACCGGCGACCAGCCGGACCCGGCAGCCACGGCATCGTGCGTGGCCGCCGCAGGGAAACTCCACACCCGCGTCGAACAAAGCGTCCTGGAGGGAGCTGCCGCGCTCGACGTGCAGGGTTCGTCCGAGCGGTCGTAGTTCGAGGCGCGCGGTGGGCATCAGGCGCGCGCGGGTGCGCGGAACAGTTGGTGGAGGAACTTCTGGTTGGCCTGGTAGCTGGGGGTGACCTGGCCACCGGGAGGGATGGCGCCCTCGATCTGCATGGGGCCCGAGTAACCGATGTCTTCCAGGGCTTCGCGGACCTTGGCGAAGTCGACCTTGCCGTGGCCGAGGAGGGCGCCGTTCTCCTTCATGTGAAACTCGCAGATCTGGCCTTGTTTCCCGAGCCACCGCATTTCGCGGAAGATGTCGTAGCCGCGTTCGGTGGAGTTGGCCACGTCGTAGTAGACCTTCACCGCCTTGGACCCGACGCGGTCGATGATGCGCATATGGTCTTCGGCGCTGAGCCAGCTCTCGATGCCCAGCGTGACGCCCGCCTTCTCGGCGAGGGGCGCCACTTCCTTCAGCCGGCGCACGGTTTCGTCGGTGCCTGCGGCATCCTCGCGAAGATCGTTGAGATGGAAGAACGCGAGCAGCACGACGCGACATCCCATGGCGCGGCAGACCTCGATGCTGTCGTGGACCCAGGGGATGGTGCGCGGGTCGCTCTTGTACGGGATGTTGTTGAGTTCGCCGATGGCCAGGGAAAGGACTCCGACGCCCAGGCGTTGGGCAGCGTCACGATAGCGCTGCTGCACCTCCGGTTTTCGGAGGTGCATGTCGTTGGCCGCGGTTCCGAGACTCACCTGCACCCCGTCGAGCCCGATCTCCTTGGCGAGTTCGAGTGCCGACACCTCGGCAGTCCGCCCGATCGACCAGTCGCAGGCTCCGATAGTGAAGCGCGGGCGGTCGGCGGCGGCGTGCGCGCGGGGAAGCGAGAGCGGGGCCAGCGCGGCGAGCGAAGTGGCAGCGAGGAATTGACGGCGGGAGGTGTTCATGCGGCAGGCGGTTGGGAGTCGAGGACGTGGCAAATCGATTGAACAAAGGCCGGGCTCGTTCCGCAACACCCGCCGACAAACGAGGCGCCCGCGGCCAGTAGCGATGGGATGAAGGAGGCGAAATGCGCCGGTGTCACGCGGTAGACAGCGCGCCCGTTCTCCAGGACCGGAAGGCCGGCATTGGCCTTGATCCAAACGGGGCGGTCGGTGGCGGAGCGCAGGCGTCCGCAGAGGCTGACGAACCCGGCGATGCCCTGCCCGCAGTTGGCTCCGATCACGTCGGCGCCGGCGAGGGTGAGCGCCGCGGAGGCCTCTTCGGGCGTCGTGCCCATCATGGTGCGATCGCGATCGCGGCCGGTGTCGAAGACCATGCAGGCGACCACGGGCAGGCCGGTCGCGCGCGCGGCCTCGACAGCGAGGGTGGCTTCCTGGAGATCCGACATGGTCTCGATCACCAGCGCGTCCGCGCCGGCTTCGGCCAGGGCGCGCGCCTGTTCGGCGAAGACCTCACGCAGTTCGGCGGGAGTGATCTCCTCGGCCATCAGCATGCGGCCGGTCGGCCCGATGGAGGCGAAGACCGCGGCGCGGTTGCCGGCCGCGCGTCGGGAGATTTCCACGCCCCGTCGATTGACCTCCAACACACCTTCGGCGAGGCCGGCTTCCGCCAACCGAACCCGATTGGAGCCAAAGGTGTTGGTGAGGATGACACGGCTGCCGGCGTCAACGTACGCGCGTGCCACGGCTTCGACGCGTTCGGGGTGCGTGAGATTCCAGGCGTCGGGAAACTCGCCGATGCCGAGGCCTTGCGCTTGGAGTTGCGTGCCCCAGGCGCCGTCGGTGGCCACCGGTCCACGGGCCAGGAGTTCAGTGAGGAAGGGGGACATGATACGTCTTCGTGCGGAGTGGGTCAGAAGCTGAGCAGCACTTGCCAGATATAGGTGTTGGCCAGGCCTTCGATGTCGTTCCAGACCTTGCGGATCAGTTCGCGGTCGCCGGTGATGGTGGGGAGTTCCTGTTCCTTGTCCGCCCAGGGGACACAGATCCCCGGAGCCAGGCGCGGGGCCGGACGCCCGGCCATGCCCTGGGCCTGCGCGCGCGAAGCGAGGGAGGTCGGCAGGTCGCTGGGGGGCAGCGGGCTGGGCGTCGCGTAGGAACCGGCGGCGTAGAGTCCCTCCTGGCGGCAGACCTCGGTGAGGGCGCGCAGGTTCTCGGGGCGGGTGTCGTCCTGCATGATGGCGCCGGCGTCCATGATGTATCCGCCCTCCGGGGCCACCTCGCGGATGACGCGACGGGTGAAGTCGCGGACCTCGGCCTCCTGGCCGAAGCTGAGCAGCACGTTGGGAATCCCTCCGCTCAGGGCGAACTTGTCGTGCAACGCATGGTGGCAGGCGAACACGTCGTCCTGATCGCAGTGGTAGACGATGCTGCGGTCGGGGAGTTCACGGAAGCTCTCCCAGTGATGCCGCCATTTTCCCTCAGCGTAGAACAGGGTCTGGTGACCGTGCTTCCAGAATTCCTCAATGACCGGTTTCAGCGTGGCCCAGTAGTGTGAGTGGAACGTCTGCGGACTGACGAAGGGCACGCAACCGCGGTGCATCCAGAAGCCGATCGGCACTTGGCGCGCGGGATCGGCGGTGGTCAGTCCGACGTGACATAGATGCGGCATGAGGGCTTCGCAGGCCGCCAGGACCTTCTCGGGTTGGGTGGCCATGTCCATGGTCAGCCCGATGTAGCCGCGCAATTTGTCGGCGAGGATGTCGAAGGGCGCCTTGAAGATGCCGGAGATGGCGGAGACGGTGCCGGTTTCCGAGCGCAGCCGTGCGATCTGGGGTCCGAAGGCGTAGAAGTACTGCAGCATGGCCATTCCGCCTTTCACGAAGGCCAGGTTGTTGCGGTAGGTGCTGGGCGTGCCGAGTTTGCTGACCTCAGTGGAGACGCGGGGAAGCCAGACGTTGTACAGGAAGCCGGTGGGATCCTCGATGAGTGCGTCGTACTCGTCCTCGCGCATCCAGGCCTGGTCTTCGGGCGGTTCGATGTAGTTGAAGCCGGTGGTGGGGGGAATGTGGATCCCTGGGATGCCGTAGTATCGGAGTCCGATGGCCTGGGCGAGACCGGTCCAGACGTAGACCATGTTGGGCACCACGGCGTCCCAGCCGAAGTCGCGCGCCGTTTTCACGGCGGCATCGAAGGCCTTGGTGTAGTCATGGGCGACTTCCTGGCAGGTATACCCGGCGTGTCGTGCGGTGTACTCGGCGACGAAGGGCCGGAGGGGGATCATGTCCGGCTTCTCGTTGCGCATGGCGGTGACATAACGCGCGAGACGCTCGGCGTGGAGTTGCTCGGGAGTGGTCATGATCAAGGGCCTGGGTCACCGGGGATGATTCCGGAGATGTGACGGGGCAGGCTGGTGGGTCGACGATGCGGGTTGACCTTGGGGCGTCAATGGCTGGGGGGCGGATTTGAGGTGGCCGCCGGAGGAGGCGGACTCCTCAGTGCCAGACCTCGCCGCGGGTGGCGTCCGCGGGCGTATCGAGGATTTGGAAACTCGAGATGGTCTGGAAATTCTGGTGATCGGCGAAGGTCCACACCACCCGTCGATCCGGCGTGATTTCGATCAGGTGCGGCGCCTTGCCGAGTTGTCCGTGGCCCAGCCAGTTCGCGATCACGGTATGGCCGTTGGCCAGGCGTTGGACGCCCGCGATGAACTTGAGGCTGATGCCCGGCAACTCGTCGCCCTGGACCTGCCAGACCACGCGGCCGGTGGTGTCGACCTCGAACACGCGGGAGCCTCCTGCCTGATCGCCGCAGGTGATGAGCGTATGACCGTTGGGCAGGCGTGCGGCGCTGTGGGGACCGCCGGTGGCGGGAATCGACAGCGCGACGCTGCCATCGGGGCGGTACTCCCGAACGACCTGCTCGCCGTAGTGCGTGACGAGGTAGTGGCCGTTGGCGAGTTGCCGCGCGTTGCGCATGTACTGGTGTCCGCCGTCGCGACCTTCCGGCAGCAGGCGCAGTTGTTTCACCACCTCGCCTCGGGGGGAGACTTCGAGCAGGCGTCCTGCGCTGCATTCGCCGATGAAGGTGTTGCCGTTGGATAGCCGCTGGCAGGCGTAGATCTCGCTGGTGGACTGATAGCGGAACACCACTTCATGCGCTCGCGTGACCTCGGTCACCCCGTGGCCGGTGTTGAACAGGAGGTTGCCGTTGGGCAGGACCCAGAGGTCGTTGCACTGCGGAGCCGCGTGTTCCCATTGGATCAGCCCGTTCGTGCCGATGAGGCACACCTTGCCTTGGACATAGTCGGCGACGGCCAGGACGTGGGAGGGAGTGACCGGACCGACACCGGCCGCCGCGCAGCAGGGAGCGCCGGAGTGCCCCAGCAGGGCGGCGAAGCAGACCACCGGAAGCGCCAGGAACCGGAATGACCGAGGAGCTTGGAGCATGGGTTTCGTGGAGAGCGCGTCAGGGGGGCAACCAGGGGGAATCGGGGGCTCAGCGGTCCGGCGGCACGGGCGGCGGTCGATGCCGTGGCAG
>JADLFD010000488.1 GCA_020845805.1 Verrucomicrobiales bacterium
CGGGCGTCCAGAGGGGGAATCAGGGCCTGACCCCGGGCTTGCCTCGCCCCGGTGGCGTTCCTAGTTTCGCGCGCGTGCCCAGCGACAACCTCCTCCTCGTGGCTGACAGCGTCCGCAACGCGGACATGCTCCACGCAGCGGGGGTCTTCGTGCCCGATCCCTTTATCTGGTTCACCCACCGTGGACGCCGCCACGTGGTGGTCAGCGATCTCGAGTTTGACCGCGTCCGGGCCGAGGCATCCCAGTGCAAGACCCTGTCCTACTCGCGCTATGAGCGCCGCCTGGAGAAGAGCATCCGCGACCAGGTCATCACGCTCGGCGACGTCCTCTGCCTGGTTCTGCGCGAACACCGCATCAAGAAGGTCACGGTCTCCGAGAGCTTCCCCCTCGGCTTGGCCAAAGCCCTGCGTGACGAGGGCTTCCGCGTCAAATTGAAGAACGGCCCCTTCTTCCCCGACCGCGCCTGGAAATCCGCCGATGAGATCAAGAAGATCAGCGCCGCGGTGGTCATGGCGGAGGTCGGTCTCGCCGAAGGGTTCCACGCGTTGCACCGCGCCCGCCCCGACAAACGCCGGCGCCTCATGCTCAACCAGGCGCCGCTCACGGCGGACCGACTGCGGGGCATCATCGATACGGCAATCCTCCAGGCCGGCGGCCACGCCACCCACACCATCGTGGCTTGTGGCCGGCAAGCCAGCGACCCCCACGAACGCGGCCACGGCCATCTCCTCGCTGATCAACCCATCGTGCTCGACGTCTTCCCCCGCTCGCAACGCACGGGATACCACGGTGACGTCACCCGCACCGTCGTGCGCGGTCGCGCCACGGATTTTGTCCGCGGACTCTACGCCGCCGTGCTGTCCGCCCAGGAAACCGCCTTGCGTACCGCCACCCACGGCACCCCCGCTGCCGACGTCCACCGCGCCGCCGATCGCATCTTCCGCCAGCTGGGCTTCAAGACCTCCCGCCGCAACGGGCACATGGAAGGTTTCTTCCACGGGGTCGGCCACGGCATCGGACTCGAAGTTCACGAGGGCCCTCGGATCAGTCACCGGTCCCGGGAAACGCTCCGTACCGGACATGTCATCGCCGTCGAACCCGGGCTCTACTACCCGGACGTCGGCGGCGTCCGGCTCGAAGACGTCGTCCTCATCACCCGGGGCGCGCCCCGCAACCTCACCAAGGTCGAGAAACGCCTCGAAATCTGATCCCGGAATGCGCGCACCGCGCCCGCCCGTCGCCCAGGCGGCGCCTCCCCCGGCTCCCCCTGCCAGCCCCGTCGTACCCGCGCCCCCCGGCCCGCCCGACGATTCCCTGGTGCGCGCCACGCTCGCTGGCTCGCACGACGCCTTCGAGGAACTCCTCCGTCGCCATCAGCCCCGTGTCTTCGCCACCGCTCGCCGCTACGCACGCCGCGAGTCGGAGGTCGCGGACATCGTTCAGGAGGTCTTCCTCAAGGCCTACGAACGCCTCCCCGGCTTCCGCTTCGAAGCCCCCTTCGACCACTGGCTCATGCGCGTCGCCATCCGGACCTGCTACGACTTCCTCCGCGCCCACCAACGTACCCGCGAACGTTCCTTCTCCGATCTCACCGACGCCGAGGACGAATGGCTCGATCGCTATCGCGTCGCACCGGATACCACCACCGAGGATGCCGATGCCGCCCGTGCCCTCGTGCAACGACTGCTCGAATCCCTCCCCCCCCAGTTCCGGCTCGTGATCCAACTCCTGGAAATCGAGGAACGATCCATCCGCGAAATCCAGCAGCTCACCGGCTGGTCCATCCCTCTGATCAAGGTCCGCGCCTTCCGCGCCCGCGCCGCCATGCGCCGCCAACTCCGCCGGCTCCGCCCCGCAAAGTACCTGTAACCGCCCCCCGCCCCGAGGACGTCTACCCCGCCAGCGATATGGACACGGAACCGCTGCGACAACGGCTGATTCGCGCCGCGCGCACGTCACCCCTCGACGATCGGGTGCCGGCTGCGTTCGAACGCGGGATCATCGCACGCCTGCTCCACCGCCGCGCCGCCGACCCGGTATCCCTCTGGGCGGCCTCGCTCTGGCGCGCCGTCATGCCCGCCGCCTCAGTCATGCTGCTCACCGGACTGGGAGTCCTGCTCCTGGGCGAACCCCAGACCGAGGAGATCGTCATCCCGAGCGACACCGTGCTCCTCGCCGACCTCGACCCGCCCGAGCCCACGCCGTGAAGCTCTGGAAAGCCATCCTCGCCGCCACGCTCCTGTTCCTCTGCGGAGCCGTCACGGGAGCCCTCGCCTACCGCGGCGCCACCGCCGCCGCCGCCGCCCGCACCCAGCGCGACGCCTCCCTCAAGGACTGGATCGAAACCCGCTTCGGTGATCCCTCGCGCCTGCAGCAGGAGCTCGGCCTGACCACCGATCAGACCCGCCGCGTCGAGACCATCCTCAACGAAGGCCGCTCGCGCATGCGCGAGGTCTGGAAGTCCTGCCAACCGCAGGTCCGGGAAGAGGTCAAACGGGTGCGCGAACGCATCGAGGCAGAGCTTTCCCCTGATCAGAAGTCGCGCTTCGAAGAACTCATGAAGCGCTCCCGCTCCCGGTTCAAGCAGGCCGAAACCAAGTCACCGGCGCCAGCCCCCAGCCAGCCAGCCGGCGCGGAGAAAAGCCACCCGTAGTCCTTCTCCCGGTCCCACCCCCGCCCCGGCGGCAGGCCCCGATCCGGCAGGACCCTCGCGCCACGAGGGTCCCCCGCACCCGGGAACCTGCCCCCTGACGCGCGTTACGCGCCCACCGCGGCACTGCAGCGCCCGCACAAAGTCGGATGCGCAGGGTGCGTTCCCACCTCGGTCTCCCAATGCCAGCAGCGCTCGCACTTCGTGCCCTCCGCCGAGGTGATCTCCGCCGCAAACGCGTCGCCGCGCCCCACTCCCAGCTGGGACACATTGAGTAACTCGCGCAGCGCATCCTCCCACCCCGCCTCCAACCCCTCCACCTCCGCCGGCAGCGTCAGCACCACCTTCGCCTCCAGCGCCTTCCCGATTCGCTTCGCCTGCCGCGCCTTCTCCAACTCGGGCAACACCCGCTCGCGCGTGGCGAACAGCCAATCCCAGGTGCGAACCTCCGACTCGCGCCGCACCAGGCCGCGCGGCGTCCAGTCGCTCAGATGCACGCTCGCCGCCGGACGCCCCGGAATGAACTCCCAGGCCTCATCCGCAGTGAAGACCAGCACCGGCGACAGCACCTGGCACAATCCGGAGACCAGCCGGTGCAACGCCGTCTGAGTCGAACGCCGGCGCACCGACCCCGCCGGATCCGTGTACAACCGGTCCTTCACGGCGTCATGGTACATCGAGCTCAACTGCACCGCGGCGAACTGCGCCACGCGCTGGTAGACGACGTGATACTCGCACGCGTCGTACGCGCGCACGCACTCCGCCTCCAACGCCGCAAACTCGCCCAGGATCCAGCGGTCCAGCCCCGTCAACGACTCATCCGCCACCGCGTGCTTCGCGGGATCAAAATCGTACAGGTTCGAAAGTTGATACCGGAGCGCGTTCCGAATCACGCGATAGGTCTCCCCCACCTTCTGCAACCGCTCCTCCGAAACCACGATGTCATTGCGGAAATCCTGCGACGCCACCCAGAGCCGCAGGACGTCCGCGCCATACTCCTTCACGTAACGCTCGGCGGTCTGCGGCTTCTGATACCCGCCCTGCCCCTGCTTGCTCTTCGAGATCTTCTCCCGGTCCGCATCCACCATGAAGCCATGCGTGAGCACAGTGCGGTACGGCGCCCCTCCCTGCCC
Organism: Verrucomicrobiales bacterium; assembly: GCA_020845805.1. GTDB lineage: Bacteria > Verrucomicrobiota > Verrucomicrobiia > Limisphaerales > CAIMTB01 > CAIMTB01. The sequence goes on from JADLFD010000488.1 coordinate 3,784, forward strand.
GGCCAGGGACAACAACAGCGAACTCTGAAACCAGCCGCGATGCTGGTCGCTGCCCTCCAGATACATGTCGCACTGAAACGGCTGCTCCCGGCCGCGCAGCTCCGGACGCCGCGCAATCACCGCCGCCGAGGACGATCCTGAATCGATCCACACGTCGAGGGTGTCACCTGACCGCGTGGACGGGACCGGCCCGGTCCAATCCGCCGGCCGCACCCACTCCCACAACTCGGACACCGTGCGTTCGTACCAGATGTTCGACCCGTGCTTCTCGAACAGGTCCGCCGTGCGCCGCACCACGCGCGCATCCAGGATCGCCTCGCCCGCTGCGGTGTAAAAGGCGGGGATCGGCACGCCCCACGAGCGCTGCCGCGAGATGCACCAGTCCGGACGCGACTGGACCGCGCTCTTGATGCGGTTCACACCCCAGTCGGGGATCCAGGCCACGCGATCAATCTCCGCCAGCGCCCGCGACCGGAACGTCGCGCCGTCGGCCCCCAGGTGATCCACCCGGATGAACCACTGGTCCATGGCGCGGAAGATCACCGGTGTTTTGCTGCGCCAGCAGTGCGGGTAGCTGTGGTGATAATTCTCCTGGTGCAGCAACAACTGCCGCACGCGCAACTCGTGCAGCACAGCTTCATTCGCCTCGCTCTTGCCGTGCTTCTCCAGGATCGATTTACCCACCAACTCCGCCGGCATCTGCTGCGCCACCGGCAGGTCCGAGGTCAGCGCCAGGCGCCCCTCGTCGTCCACCGGCGAATACACCGGCAGCCCATGCGCCAGGCCCAGGTGATAATCCTCCATGCCGTGGCCGGGCGCGCAGTGCACAAACCCCGTGCCCGTGTCGTTGGTCACGAACGAATCCCCGGCCAGCAACCTCCCGGTACGGCCGCAAAACGGATGCTGATACTCCAGCGAGGCCAGCACGGAACCATCCAGGCTCCGCAGGATCTGGTACCCTTCCCAACCCGCCTTCTTCGCCACCTGATCCAACAGCATGGTCGAGACCAGATAGGTCTCCTGCCCCACCAGCACCGCGGAATAGAAGAAGGAAGAGTTGTACGCGACCGCCAGGTTCGCCGGCAGGGTCCAGGGTGTGGTGGTCCAGATCAGGAGGAACATCCCCGGTTGTCCCACGATGGGAAACTTCACGTAGACGCTCTGGCTGACGTGGTCCTGGTATTCCACCTCGGCCTCCGCCAACGCGGTGCGGCAGGGAATGCTCCAGTACACCGGCTTTCGCCCCCGGTAGACAAACCCGCGCTCCACGATGTCAGCAAACAACCGCAACTCCGCCGCCTCGTACTCCCGGTCCAGGGTGAGATAGGGCCGCCCCCAGTCCCCCAGCACTCCGAGTCGCCGGAACTGGTCACGCTGGAGGTCGACGTAACGACGCGCATAGGCCTCGCAGGCCTTGCGGATGGTGGCCGGGTCCGCCGCCTCGTCCCCCGCCTTGCGCATCTCCTGGCTGACCTTGAACTCGATCGGCAGCCCGTGGCAGTCCCAACCCGGCACATACGGCGCCCGGAATCCGCGCAGGCTCTTCGACTTGATGACGATGTCCTTGAGGATCTTGTTGAGCGCCGTCCCGACATGCACATCGCCGTTCGCGAAGGGCGGCCCATCGTGCAGGACGAACACGTCCTTCGCCCCCGCCCGCCGCGACTGGATGGCCTCATACAGCCGTGACTGCTCCCACTTCGCCAGGCGCTCCGGCTCGCGGGCCACCAGGTCCGCTTTCATCGGGAACCCGGTCTGCGGGAGATTCAACGTGTTCTTGTAATCCATGACTTGTGCCTCTCGTGACAGAACCGGGGTGCGGTTGGTGTTCCGCACCCCGGCATGATGGTTGATGGGTGGCGTCTGGACCCGGGCCACGCCACCGTCGCGCCGCACCACGCCACGCCACGCGGCACGGTGCGGTGCGGGGGGAAGTCACTCGACCCCGCTCAGTACGCGGCCTGCACGCCGCCGAGCTTGCGCTTCTTCATCCAGGGCATCATGGAGCGCAACTTGCCGCCCACCTTCTCGATGGGATGGTTCTCGCCCGCCTTCAGCAGCGCGTTGTAGCGCTTGTAACCGCCCTGGTACTCCTTCACCCAGTCGCGCGCGAACTTGCCGGTCTGGATGTCCTTCAGCGCCGCCTTCATGCGCTTCTTGACCGAGGCGTCCACGATCTTCGGTCCCACCGTCACGTCGCCCCACTTCGCGGTCTCCGAGACCGAGAAACGCATTCCGCTGACGCCCGATTCATTCATCAGGTCGACGATCAGCTTCAACTCGTGCAGGCATTCGAAATAGGCCATCTCCGGCGAGTACCCGGCTTCCACCAGGGTCTCGAATCCGGCCAGCACCAGCGCGCTGCAACCGCCGCACAGCACCGTCTGCTCCCCGAACAGGTCGGTTTCGGTCTCCTCCTTGAACGTGGTCTCGAGCACCCCGGCGCGCGTGCCGCCAATACCCTTCGCCCAGGCCAGCGCCACCTTGCGCGCCTGCTTGCTCTTGTTCTGGTAGATCGCGATCAGGCTCGGCACACCCTTCCCCTCGACATACTGGCGGCGGACGATATGCCCCGGCCCCTTCGGCGCCACCAGGATCACATCGACGTCCTTCGGCGGAACCACGGTCTTGAAATGAATCGAGAAGCCGTGGCTGAAGAGCAGCGTCTTGCCCTTGGTCAGGTTCGGCGCGATGTCGCGCTCGTACGCCGCCGCCTGCTTCGTGTCGGGCAGGGCCACCATGATGACGTCCGCGCGCTTCACCGCTTCGCCCGTCGGAAACACCTCAAATCCCATCTCCCGCGCCACCGCAATCGACTTGCTGCCGTCATACAGGCCGATGATGACCTTGAGCCCCGAGTCCTTGAGGTTCAACGCGTGCGCGTGCCCCTGCGAGCCGAAGCCCAGGACGGCCAGAGTCTTGCCCTTGAACACGCCCAGGTCCGCGTCCTTGTCGGTATAGATTTTCGCTGCCATGAGTTCTGTTGGATACGATGTCGTTCGTCTGTTGCCTGCTGATAAAATGAGTACGGAGCCTGCGCCCTCGGCGCCGCCCCGTCGAGTTCCCGTCACCGATCACGCCCGCGGCAGCGCCACCTGCCCCGTCCGCGTCAGATCGCAGATGCCGAAAGTCCGCATCAGCGTCAGAAACTTCTCGATCTTCGACTCCCCGCCCGTGATCTCGATGGTCAGGCTGTCGGTCTGCACGTCCACCACCTTGGCGCGGAACAACTCCGCCATCTGGCAGATCTCGGCGCGGTTCTGCGCCTCGGCCTTCACCTTCAGCAGAACGAGCTCGCGATCAATGTAGTCCCCCTGCCCGTAGTCGATGACCTTCACCACGTCGACCAGCTTGTTCAGCTGCTTGACGATCTGATCGACCGTCGCGTCGTCGCCGCGCGTGACGATGGTCATGCGCGACAAGGTCGAGTCATGGGTCGGCGCCACGTTCAACGAATCAATGTTGTACCCGCGGCCGCTGAACAACCCGGCCACCCGCGTGAGCACGCCGAACTTGTTCTCCACCAGCACCGAGATGGTATGTCGCATAAACTCTCCGCTTCCGTTCCGTGCCTTCGTTCTGCCACCCAGCCTTCCGCCGGTCGTTGTCCGTGCCCCGAATCGCCCCCGGACAAAACAAAAACCCGCCTCCCTCTCTGAGGAGCGCGGGCGATCTGACAGCGGTCTTCCCACCAACCCAGATCGCACGTCAGCCCCGGACTACCGGGACGACGCCGACTACGAGGTCGATGGCCGCGAAACGAAACACGGCCGGGAACCTAAGGAACCCATGCGAATCCCGTCAAACCGTTTTCTGCCGCGCTTGACCCCCTCCCCTCCTCCCCGCCTCCCCAGCTCCACCCCCAACACACCCGCCTCGACCCCTTCCCACCCGGTCCCCCCCCCCTCGGCCGCCGGCTTGACGATTCAACTTTGCAATGCAAAGCTGAGGCCGTGCAAGACGCTTGGGCCGCCCGCAACTTGTCCGTCATCCGCGATCTCATGGAGCGCTCGGCCCTCTACCGCCGCGC
>JADLFD010000489.1 GCA_020845805.1 Verrucomicrobiales bacterium
GCGACTCTCCCCGCGCGATCCATGGCGCCGACGGAAAGAGCCTCCGCGTAATTGCCAGGAGAACGGCTGGTCCCTGCACCTTCATTTCCGACCGCGAATACCGGGAGCACGCCCCGATCGCGCAGGGTTTGAGTGACGGATTCGAAATCCGACCAGAAGCCGCGGATGCCGAGTGACATGCTCAGGACTCGCACACCCTTGCCCACTGCCCAATCCATTCCGCCCAGGACGCGGGCGATGACGTCCCCACCTTCGATGACCAGGGCGCTGGCCAGCAGGGCGCCTGGAGCGACCCCGACATGGCGCAGCTTGCCATCCACCAGCACCGGCCGGCCGGCGATCGTCGCCGCGGTGTGCGTACCGTGGTCCTGACTATCGAAGGCTGCGGGCGATGGATCGACGAGATTGCCCATCGGATCGAACTCGGCGAACTCGGCGATCGCCGCGCGCAGGGCTGGGTGGCGTCCGTCCACTCCCGTATCCAGATGGCCGACCAGAACACCGGTGCCATCGAGACCGGATTTCCAGAGCCGATGCGCTTCGAGCGCCGCCACGCCCCACGTCACCGCGGTTTTGGGTTTGGCGGCAGCGAGCCGCACGCTGGGTCGGATCAGGCTCAGGATGGGAGCGCCCGTGACCCGGGCCACGTTGGCCTTGTCGGCGCGCAAGGCGGTGAGCCCAGCGCGGTCCACGGTTCCCAGCATGAGACCCAGGTTTCGGTAGAGGCGCATCGATTGCGGAGCGCCCGCCGCCGCCGCGCCCGCCCCACGTCGTCTGCCGGGGACCGTCAGCGCAGCGGCCATGGCGGTTTGGGGTGCGGTGTCGCCCAGCCGGAAATGCGCGCGCAACGAAGTCGCGGCGGCGGCGGTTTCCACGGGGCGCTTGAGAGTCACGATGACCTGGGCCAGACCCGAGGCCTTCAGTTGTTCATCGAGGTGATTGGACATAGGACGAGGATGGGGAGTGAGGGTGAGTGAGAGTGAGAGTGACGGCGTGACCGTGCCGCGCCGTGCCGGCGAGGAGCGCGCGTCGTGATCGCTCCTCAGCCATACAGGCGTGCGCCGCCGGACGGCGGGGACAGGCCATGTCGGAGCGGGCGGGATGGGCCTTGCCCTCCAAGGCTGCGGCCTCGTTATCGAGCCATCCTGCGAATCCTGTTCATCCTGTCCAAAACCTCCCCTGCAACCATTCTGTCGTGCACTCAGTGCGCTCGAAGTTCCGAGATTCAGCTAGCAATCGGACGAACCCTCTTGAGAATCGGAACTAATAGGCATCCCATGGGCACTCAGGACGAATCCACCCCAGAGTCTTCCATCACCCTGGATGATCTGAGGAATCTGGTCGGGGAACTACGCATGGTAGCGGCGCGGCTTTTAAGCTGCGAGTCACGCCCACACACCTACACCCCCACGGCACTCTTCATGTCCGCGATCCGGCGCGTGAAGCTAAAGGATCAGGATTGGGAGGGAATGCAGTGGGCCAACCGCGCGCATTTCTTCTCCGCGTTGTCCTTGGCCATGAGGAACGCGCTCGTGGACCATGCGCGGCGACGGCGGGCGCGCGGGCGCGACCAGCTGGTCTATTTGCCGCCGGACGAAGGCGTTTTCCTGGATCTCCCGGCGGAGGCGGAGTCGCGTCCCGAGCGGGTTCTCGTGCTGGAGGAGGCCCTGGACCGGCTGGAAGCGGGGGATCCGCGGCTCTCCGAGGTGGTGCGCCAGCATTACTACTTCGGGTATTCGGTACCGGAGATGGCGCGATTTCTGGGCGTGAGCGAGAAGACGGTGGACCGCGATCTGAACAAGGCGCGTGTGCTCCTGCGGAAGCTGATCGCGGAGGCTGGTCTGAATGGTGCCCCATGAATCTTCCGGGCGAGGCGCATTGGTGCCGGGTGGAGGAGATCGCGGCCGAACTGGATCGCCTTCCCCCTGACCAGGCGGCGGCACGACTCGCGGAACTGGAAGCCGAGGGTGAACCCCGATCCGTGCTCACGCTGCTGGAGGCCTGGCGTTCCCTGCCGGCCCATACGGCACCCGCGCTGCAGCCCGGCGCGAAGTTGGGTCATCGCTATACGCTCAAGGAACGACTGGGAGCGGGAGGCATGGGGGTGGTGTGGCGCGCGCAGCAGGACACCGTCGAACGCGAGGTGGCGGTCAAGCTGATCCACCCCGCCTTTGTTTCCCCCGCCCTCAGCCGGCGCTTCCACGACGAGGTGCGCGTCCTCGGTCAACTCGACCATCCGGGCATCGTGCGGATTTTCGATGCCGGGATTCATTCCGACGGCGCGACCCCGGCGATCCCCTATTACGTGATGGAGCTGGTGGAGGGAACCCCGCTGAGTCGGTGGGCGGAAGCGCATCGGGGGGACCTTCACGCGCTCTTGAACGCGATGGCCGCCGTGTGCGACGCGGTCCAGTCGGCCCACGACCGACGCATCGTCCATCGCGACCTCAAGCCGGCCAACATCCTGATTCGCCGCGACGGGCGCCCAGTGGTCCTGGACTTCGGCATCGCCCGGCTGGTTGGGCGCGAGGAGGCGGAGGAGATGTCCGGGTTCATTGGCACGCCTCAGTACGCCGCGCCCGAGCAGTTCAACGGACGGGACCGCGATTTTCGCAGTGGGGAGAGCGTGGATGTCTACGCCCTGGGCGCGGTGCTGTTCGAGATGCTGACTGGCCGCCGGTTGGTGGAGACCCCCCCGGAGGCGACGTTTGCCGATCTGCGCCGCACGATCCTCGAAGTGCCGCCGCCACGGCTCGCTTCCGTACTTCCCGACACGCCGGCGGAACTCGACGAAATCCTCACGCAAGCCACGCGCCGGGATCCGGCGGAACGCTTCTATTCTGTGGCATCCCTGGGACGCGCCCTGTCGCGCGTGGCCTCGGGCTGGTCGACCGCCCGTGACCGCGCCCAGGGCTCGGCGCCGCGGTGGACGCCAGCGGTGGGCGCTCTGGTTCCCGGCACCCGTTGGCGTCTCACGCAGAAATTGGGTGAAGGGGGAACGGGAGAAGTCTGGGCAGGTGTCCACCTCGATCTCGGCGAACGCCGGGTCTTCAAATTCTGCAGTTCCGAGGAGAAGGCCCGCACGCTGAAGCGAGAATTCACCTTGTTCCGCCTGCTCAAGGAGCGTATCGGGCGCAACCCCCATTTCGTGCAACTCCACGAAGTCTCGCTCGATGAGCCTCCGTGGTACCTGATGATGGATGATCAGGAGGCGCAGGACCTCGCGTCGTGGGTCGAGTCCCATCCGGGGGGACTCTCGTCGATCCCGCTGGAGGTCCGGCTGGAGGTGATCGCGCAGGCGGCGGAGGCACTTCAAAGTGCGCACGAGGCGGGCATCCTACATCGCGACGTGAAGCCGGCGAATCTCCTGGTGCGCCGCGGCGATCAGGAGTCCGCCAGCACGTCTCTCCACGTGATCATCGCGGACTTCGGATTGGGGCAGCTGCTCGTCGATCACCTGCATGCCGGCGTGCAGCGGTATGGATTCACGCGATCCGTCAGCGGACTGCAACGCACCGAGCTCGCCGGCACGCTGATGTACCTCGCGCCCGAAGTTCTGGAGGGCCAGCCCGCGACGGCGCGCTCGGATCTCTACAGCCTCGGCGTGGTGCTCTGGCAGATGACGGTGGGAAACCTGAATGCGGCACTGGACCCGGCGGAGTGGGCCAGCCGGGTGGGCGAACCCCTCCTCCGCGACGACCTCCAACGCTGCCTCGCCGGAGCGCCCGAACGCCGCTGGTCCAGCGCGGGCGAACTGGCGGCCAGTCTGCGCGCCTTTCCCACCCGGCGTGAGGCGGAACGCCAGCGACGGGACGAACTCACTGCCCGCGAGAAGGCCGCTTATCGGCGGGGCGTGATCCGGACCGCCCTGCTGGCGGGCTGCATCCTGGCCCTGCTGGGGGGCATCGGATCCTATGCCTGGCTGCAGTCCCGCCAGGTGGCGCGCGCCAACGCCGAAGCCGAGCGGCTCGAACTCTCGGAATCGGTGGGCCGTCTGGAGGGGTTGGTACGAAACCCCGGGCTCGGAAACCTTCGCACCGCGCGCGCGATTCTCGCCCAACTCAGCGCCACCAAACCACGACCGGACGGAGATCGCCGGAGTCTGGCGGATGCCTATGTGCGCCTGCTCGAGTCCCCGGATTGGGAGGTCGAATCGCGCACCCCAGCGTCCCGCATCGCCAACCCCGTGATCCGTGCCGTGGGGGATCCCGCTTCCGGCAGCATCCTGCAGTGGACGGGGGACGCGGTGGAGCTTCTCAGCCCAAAGCACGGACGCCTGAGCGTTCCGATGCCGTCGTTTCCGGACTCCCAACCCCTCCTGGCCCTGGCCCCCCACACCCAGCTCGGAGCGGTCGCCACGAACCGCGTGGTCCGCATTCTGGGTGGAACGACGGCCCCGACGAACGGCTGTCTGACGTTTCCGGCCCGCGTGTCGGCGCTGGCGTGGAGTCCGGAGGGAACGCTTCTCGCAGTGGGCCGGGCTCTGGAAGGACCCAGCTTTCCCGTCGGCCTGGGCGTCATCGAATTGCGGGACGCGACAGGCAGTGGCCCTGGCCTGCTCCTCCAGCGTACCAACGCGTTTCCATATTCCCGCGCTCCGGACGGGCTCGCGTTCTCGGCCGATGGAACCCTGCTCCTGGATTGGAACCAGGGATCTCTGCACGTCCATGTTTGGGACGTCGAATCGGGCGCCCTGGTGGCTTCCGCCTACCATACGGAGGGCGTGCGCACCGCGGCCTGGATTTCCGACTCCGAGTTCGTGACCGCGCCCTCCGGAGGCCGGCTTCACCGATGGCGGATCCCCCGGGACCGCGCGGAGCTACTGATTCTCGACGAACCCCAGGCGCGCTACCCCGCACTGGCGTCGGCGCAAGACGGTCAGGCACGAATTTGGAACCGTCTCGCGCTCACGGCAGCAGGGGATTTTGCGCTCGCCCTCGACGAAGCGGGGCGGTTGTTCGCCTTCGATCTGAGCACCGGAGCCCCTGCCGCCCGGATGCCGGGTGAATCGGTCCTGGTATCGCTCTGGCCTGAGCCGGCCGGCGGCGTGGTCCTGTATTCCGCAGAAGGCGGAATCCGCGTGGCCGCACGCCGCGCCAGCCAGGTTTGTTTCCAGGCCACCTTCCCGCTGGTGGGTGCCGTGGAGGATTTTGACGTTTCCCCTGATGGCCTCCGGTTCGCGTGCGGCGGCATGGGAGCGCTCGCTCTGTTCGAGAGAGGAACACCGCCCCGCTACCAACTCGGCGCCACCTCGCGCACCAAGGGCGTCCGATTTCTGGATCCGGACCGCGTGCTGGTTTCCTCCCGTTTCACCAACCAAGTGGTGATCTGGGCATCCCAACCATCGGTGGAAAATGCCACCCCGGATCCCTGGATGCGGGAGATCGCGCAGGAGCGCCAGGAAGCCGGCTATCGCATCGCCATGCATACCGCGGGGGATCGGGCCGCCCTGGCGCGCGCGGGCTCGGTCCAGGTCTGTTCCCGCCGGGCGGGCTCCCGTCAGGCAGTGCTCGAAGCGGGCCGGGGCAGCGCCCAGGTCAACGGAATGGAGTTCTCGCCGGATGGAGCGCAACTCGCCTGGGTGGACCAGCGATCGGACGCCTATCTTTGGGGTGGAGCCGAAGGCGTCGCGCGATTCCTCGCGGATCGCGCGCAGTCCGTCGCCTGGTTCAATTCGCGATGGTGCTGCATCGCCGGTCGCGACCGCGGTGCGTGGGCCTTGGAGATCCTGGAGTCCCCCTCGTCCACACCCGCCAAGCGGCATATCCTGTTGCGGGGAGCGCTCGAACTGGCGATCGCCCAGGACGGCCGCCTCGCGGCGGCGGTGATGGAAGACGGAATCCATCTGGGCACGATCGAGGAAGTGGACGGCATGCTGGCCTGGCGCCACGGCGTGACCCTCGGCACGACGCAAGGCGGCGCCTACTCGCGGGTCCGGTTCGCGGGCGGCGACCGATGGCTGGGCGCGATTGCGGAAGGGCGCCAACTACATTTCTGGAGCGTCCCCGAATTGCTGCATCACCTGGACCAAGCCGGCTGCCTGCCGGACGGGCTGCGTCCCCAAAAAACTTTCGCCTCTCATGTCCCTCCGCGCCGCGGATCCACGCCTTGAGCTATGGAGACTCCGATGCCCTACATGCCCGCCACCTTTGAAGAGTTCGTCGCCGACCCACGACGTGGTCCCGCCGGAGTCATCGAGGCTTTCATGCCGCGCTGCGACGGTGGTGCCTGGCCCCTGTCAGGCAGCATGGATCCCATCGACCGCCAGAAAACCGAGTTCCTCGCCGCCTACTACCATTTGAATCGGCTCCATGCGGAACTCGCGCGGTGGCGCGCCCACCCGGCGCGTTCCGACCGGCACGCCCGCGAAGTCGCGATCCTCGTCCGGCAGGCGATGGAATTTCGCGACCGCCTCGAGGACCAGTGCGCACCCATCGGGTTCAACGCGGAACCCGACCTGGAGGGAACCCTCGCCGCCAATCTCCGATTCCAGCATGCACGCCAGAAGGTCGCCGAGAACCACCGCCGCCTGCATCCGCAGGAGGCGAAGGTGAAAGTCACCATCCCGGCCCC
>JADLFD010000490.1 GCA_020845805.1 Verrucomicrobiales bacterium
GAGCCCCCGCCGGCCGACTTTCCGCTGCGCGGATTGCCGCAGGTGATCATGACGCCGCATCTGGGGGCGAGCACGGACGAGGCCCAGGAAAACGTGGGCATCGAGGTGGCCGAGGCGATCAGCGCCTTCCTGATTTCGGGTGAGGTGCGCAACGCGGTCAATCTCCCCGCGCTCGACGCGAAAACCTACGCCCACCTGCGTCCGTACCTGCTGCTGGGCGAGAAGATCGGGAAGTTGCTGGGGCAACTGGCGCCGAAGCAGCTGGACCGGGTTTACATCACGTTCGGAGGGAAGGCGCGCGAGCTGCCCGCAACGGACCCGGTGACGCGGGCGATTTTGCGCGGGCTCCTCGAACCCAGCGTGGGTCAGGACCTCAACTCGGTGAACGTTCGGGCCATCGCACGCAACCGCGGGCTGGTGGTGGAGGAGAAGCGCTCCGACGAACCAGTGACGTTCAACGAGTGGCTGCACGTGGCGGTGTATTCCGGATCTGAGAAGACCTCGGCGGGCGGCACCTTTTTTGGTTCGCCGGACAACCCGCGCATCGTGCGGCTGTTCAGCACGGCGACGGAGATTCCCATCAGCGGCGTGCTCTTGCTGATCCGCAACAAGGACCGGCCGGGCATCGTGGGTCACCTCGGCACCCTCCTCGGCCGGCACCAGGTGAACATCGCCAGCATGACCCTGAGCCGGGACCACGCCGGCGGCCAGGCGTTGACCGTGCTGAATCTGGACAGCATCCCCTCGGAAGCGGCGCTGGCGGAGATGCGTGCCGATCCCGACATCACGTATATCCGGGTGGTGCGCCTGTGAACGGGCGGTGGGTGGAAACGAAGGACCCCATGAGAGCCAAGGTCGGTAGCGACAAGAACGACCGGTCAGGTGGACTCGGCGCGTGCGTGCGAAGCGGTTTGGGCCGGGCCACGGCGTCGTCGATGTTGTTGGCTCTAGCCCTGACGCTGGCGGGCGCGGCTGTGCTGGCCCCAGCCACCGAGGCCGCCACCGTCCTGGCGCGCGGGAAGGACGTCGAAGTGACCCAGGAGCAGCTGGACGAGGCGTTCATCAATCTGCGCGCCACGCTCGCCGCCCAGGGGCGGTCGATGTCCGAAGCCCAGCGCCCCACCATTGAACGGCAGCTGATCGATAAGCTCGCGCTGACCCAGATTCTCCTGGGTCGCGCCTCGGAGGAGGATCGGAAGCGCGCCACCGACAAGGTGGCCAAGCTGATCGACGAACAAAAGACCAGGGCCCGGACCGAAGCCCGCTTCGAAGCGCAGATCCGGGCGAGCGGGCTGACCCCGGAAAATTTCCGCAAGCAGCTCGAGGAGCGTGCCATTTGCGAGGAGGTGTTGGATCGCGAGTTGCGCCCGAAGCTGGGAGTGACGCCGGAGAAGGTGCGTTCGTACTTCGACCAGAACCCGGCCGAGTTCCGTCAACCTGAGCGACTGAGGCTACGGCAGATCGTGCTGACGCTGAAGAACGCCTCGGGAGGCGATCTTCCGGACGGAGAGAAGGCGGAGAAGCGCAAGCTGGCGGACCGCCTGCGTGAACGGCTCGGCAAGGGGGAGGACATCGCCACCCTGGCTCGGGAATTCTCGGATGATCCCGGCGGACGCGAGCGTTCCGGGGAGTACGTGTTTCCCGTGGGCCGTATGGTGCAGGAACTCGAGACCGCGGTGAGCGGCCTCAAGACCAACGAAATCAGCCCGGTCATCACCACCCCGTATGCCTACCATCTGGTGCAGGTGGCCGAACGGTTGAGCGGCGAACTGATTCCCTTCGACAGCGTGACCAACCGCATCCAGATCCGCATGGAGCTGGAGGCCACGCAGACCTTGCTGCCGGAATATCAGAAGCAGCTGTTTGAAGCGGCGAAGGTGGAGATGCTGACGCCGGCGAAGTAGGTCGGGGTCCGGGTGGGAAGCGATCGTGTGCTGCGAGCCGGCCGGTACGGGTGTCTGACCCCTGGGTACGAGCGGCCCACGGCCGCACCCCGATTGAGGCCCGACCGGACCGGGCTGCGCTGAATCTTCACTTCGGAGGTTGAGAAAGATGGCCGATAAGGTAAGGGCACTGGTTATCCATGAGGAAGCTGAGCCAATCCCTTGGGATCGCGGTCGTCGTCACGTTGATGGGCCAACCGGCTGGAGCCGAAGGAGAAGGCAGCGCCTTCTGGCCGGGAGTCTTTCAAGCCCCAGAACCTAATCCTCCCTCCCTTGTTCGTGAGGAGGCGGGTCGGGAATCCACGCTGCGCCTGGCGGCGGACCCTGCGCCCTACACCATCGGGGATCCCACGGACGAGGAGCAGTTGTACGTGGAGTTGGTGAATCGTTCGCGGGCCAATCCGCAGGCGGAAGCGGAGCGATTGCTGACCTCCACGGACCCCGACATTCAGGCGGCGCTGAAGTACTACAACGTCGATCTGGAGCTGGTCCGTTCGCAGTACCTGACGGTGCGACCCGCACCGCCGGTCTCCCTTCATGCCCAGCTCACCGCCGCGGCACGCGGTCATTGCGCCGACATGTTCACCAATGTCTTCCAGGGGCACGTGGGCACGGACGGCAGCACCATCGGGGTGCGCATCACGCGCACCGGCTATC
>JADLFD010000491.1 GCA_020845805.1 Verrucomicrobiales bacterium
ATGAGGGTCGCGAAACCGGGATCGTCCTCCACCAGGAGGCAGGTCGGACGCCGCGAGGGCGCCGGTGTGGGGGCGGGCGAAGCATCCATGGGGACTTCCAGCGTCAGGAGCATGGCAAGAAGGAGAGTGAAAGTTCCCGAATTGCCGAACCCCTGAGTCCGGAGAGGCTACCAAGGCGCGGTTCACCCCACAAGGCAGGGGGCAGTGGGTGCGTCTTGGACCGCGCACCGAAGGAACTCGGCGTGCCTAGGGTCAATTCCCTCATGGAGCCTCCTTAGCACGCCGAGTGCCAGAACTCCGCGGCGGCGTATCACTCCGCCTTCCCCTCTCGTTCGCGGTACTTCGTACCCCATCCCGGGAGCCGCGTGGCCGCGGTGGTCCGATTCCGGTCCAGCACGAGCGCGAGCGCGGTCCGCTTTCGTACCACACCTGCGCGGCGGACCGGGGGTTGGCGGAGAATTGAAGCCTTTCGGGTGCTGGCACGATCGGTGCGTGGCGAGGTGGCGACGGACCCGTGACGAACCTTGGCCATGCGAACTGAAACTCCAACGAAGGTAGCCGGCGAACTCTCAGGATCCCGGAGACGCCTCCGCGCCGGAGGCAGGGCGGCAAGCATCCCGGTGCGGACTCGATATCTTCTCTACTCTCACGACGGCGTGGGGTTGGGGCACACCTGCCGCAACCTGGCGATTGCGAGAGCCATCACCGCGGAGGATCCCGAGGCCACGGTGTTGCTGGCTACGGGGAGTGATGATGCGATGCAGTTGGGTATTCCGGAGCGGGTCGAGGTGTTGAAGCTGCCCAGTCTGCGCAAGGTGGCGAACGAGAGCTACGCCGCGCGCCGTTTGCTGGTCTCGCCGGCCGACATTCATCGGCTGCGCTCGGGCCTGCTCACGGGGGTGGTGGGCGGGTTTCGTCCGGACGTGGTGCTGGTGGACAAGCATCCGTTGGGCGCGGGGGGTGAGTTGCGCGACGCGTTGCACCTGGTGCGGCAGCAAGGCGGCGCGGCGGTGTTGGGACTGCGCGACATTCTGGATGATCCGGAGACGGTGCGTGCCGAGTGGGCGGCGCATGACCTCGGCCGTTGCATCTCCGAGTTGTACGATCGGCTGCTGATCTACGGACAGCGTGGCGTCTTCGACCCGGTCGCGGAATACGGCCTGCCGCCGGAGGTGGAGTCCCGCAGCATCTTCTGCGGGTACGTGACGCGGGATACGGCCCGCCCGCTGATGCGGGACCGGATGCTGGACGAGGGTTCCAGCTCCGGACAGCCAGTGGTGATGGCCACCGTCGGTGGGGGCGAAGACGGCACGGTGTTGGTCTCGGCCTTTCTCGAAGCTTCGTACGGCGCGCCCTGGAGGGCGGTGGCGGTCACCGGACCGCAGGCGCCCCTGGGAGTGCAGAGCCGGTTGGAGGGGTTGGCCACGAGGGCCGGGGCGTCGCTGCACCGCTTTCTCCCCGATCTCTGCGGGATGCTGGCGAACGCGGACGTGCTGGTCTGCATGGGCGGGTACAACACGCTGTCCGAAGCGCTCGCCTTGAGGCTGCCCGTGGTCTGCGTGCCTCGCGTGCACCCGCGTCGCGAACAACTGATGCGTGCCGAGGCGTTCGAACGCCTCGGACTCCTGGAGTGCGTTCGCCCGGAAACGTTGGCTTCGGGCACCTTGCGCGAAGCGATTCGCCGCGCACTCCGTCGGTCACGCCTCGACGTCGCGCGACGCTGCGCGGCGGAGATCCATCTCAATGGCGCCAGTCAGGCCGCCGCTGCCCTGCGCGAAGTCGCCGCCCGGGCGGTTTCCCATCGCCAGGCGGAGCCGAATTCGGTGGCGGCCGAAGCATGGACGCCGACCCCCCATTCTCTCGAAGTATGAAACACAGCATCCTCCAGACGGCCGGTGCATGGTTGGTATTGATCTATCTCGGAACCCCCGCGATGGCGACCGAGTGGGTGTCTCCCGGGGATGGCGACTGGGGAGTCGCGGCGAACTGGTCGGCCGGCGCTCCGGCGTTCGACCTTCCGGAAGTGATCATCCAGGGCTCCGGCCCCCGCGTGGTGACGGTGAGTGCGTCGAGCCCGGACGCCACGCTGTCCGTGCACCGCCTGACTCTTTCCAACGGCGGCGGTGGCGAGTCCCTCCTGCGGCTCGATCAAACCGGCACCCGCGCCCTTCGGTTGTGGGACAGCCTGAATGTCAATGCGGGTGGCGCCATCGAGATCGTGAACTCGCAACTGGAGTTCGATGGCACCGCTTCCGGCGGCGGATTCCATCTCAACGCCGGACGCCTGGTGCTGCAGACGGGCGCCTGGCGCGTCACCGGGGGAGTCACGCGCCTCGGGCGGACGGGTTCCGCCACCGCGACGATCCTTGGTGGCCAGTTCACCACCGACAGCGACGTGCTGGTCGGGGATCAGCCCGGATCTTCCGGGCAATGGATCCTGCGCGGTGGCAGCGCCTCGGTGCAGGGCATCCTTTACCTCGCCGATGATCCTGGCGCCACCGGAGCCATGGTGATCGACGGCGGCACCCTCGCGGTGACGGGGCCCACACTCCGGGTGGGTGATGATGGGGCCGGCCGCCTCGACCTGCGGGCCGGCAGCGTGACCGCGGACAGTGTGTCCGTGGGGCGCGGATCCGGCAGCAGCGGGGAGGTCCACATGACGGGGGGTAGTTGGCGGGCAGGGGACTTTTCCCTGGGCCGCTTTGCCGGGTCGCAGGGGTTGATGACCATGAGCGAGGGCCTGTTGGAGGCCCCGGCCGACACGCTCTTCATCGGGCGCGAAGGCGCGGGCGAGTTCCGCCTCGACGGCGGGCAGGTGACCTCCGCTGAGGTGGTCCTGGCGGCCGCGCCCGGCGCTCGTGGGCTGCTGGTCATGACGGGCGGGAAACTGTCCACCGGACGACTGATCGCGGAGCAGGCAACCTCGGAACTGCGGCTTCAGGGGGGCGAAGTGGAAGTTGTCTCGGCCTCGGTGAACAACGGTGCCGCGCTTGTGATCGGCGATGGCGTGCGTCCGGCGGTGTTGCGTCTGCTGGGCGGGACGAACGTGTTTGCGGGCGGGCTGGTGATCGAAGCCAACGCGCGCCTCGAAGGACGAGGAGTCATCCAGGGGGCGCTCACGGTCCGCGGAATCGATGCCCGCGAAGGCCAGGGCACCCCCCCGGCGACTGCACCGCGCCTGAGCCTGGTCCGCGCCTCGACCGGCTGGGCGGTGAACTGCGCCACCGAAGCGGGCTGGATCTATTTTCTTGAAGATGCCGACGAGGTGCAGTGGGGAACCTGGCGTGCGGTTGGCGGCGGCGTGAGCGGCACCGGGGGCACGGTGAGCCTTCCCGTTCCCGACGGACCAGCCGCACGCCTCCTTCGCGTTCGGGTAGCGGCGCCTTGAGCTCTGACACCCGTCTCCCAGCCGACCCCGTTTCTCAATCACTCCCATTCTTCACCCTCTCCATGACGACTCACACACCCGCCACGACCCTGCCGCGTCCGACGTCCCAGATCACGCGACCCGCCAAAGTGGGATATGTGGTGAAACGCTACCCGCGATTCTCAGAGACCTTCATCGTGAACGAGATTCTCGCGCATGAGGCCGCGGGCCGGTTGGTGGACATCTTCTCGCTCTATCCCCCGAACGACACGCACTTCCAGGATGTGATCTCGCGGGTGCGCTCGCGCGTGACGTATCTGCCCGCGGAAGGTTTGCGGGCGGCGGATCTGTGGAGCGGCCTGGAACAGACCGGCCGTGATCTGCCCAAGTTCTGGGTGCAACTATCCGACGCGCACGGCGCCACGGCACGCGAGGTGTTCCAGGCGGCCTGGCTGGCGCGCCTGGTCATAAAGGGCGGGATCACGCATCTGCACGCCCATTTCGGGACGGCGGCCACCACCGTGGCCAGGTTGGCGGCGCGGTTCGCCGGCATCCCTTACTCCTTCACCGCGCACGCCAAGGACATCTTCCACGAGGAAGTGGATCCCGCCGACCTGCGCCGTAAGATGTCCGATGCCTCCACCGTCATCACCGTCAGCGATTACAACGTCGCCCACCTGAACCGCGAGCATGGTGCCGCGGCGCAGCGCGTGCAGCGCGTCTACAATGGTTTGCACCTCGACCAATTCCCCTTCACGTCACCTCAAGCGCGTCCGCGCCGGGTGGTGACCGTGGGGCGGCTGATCGAGAAAAAGGGCTTCTCCGTGCTGGTCGACGCCGTGCACGTGCTGCGCAACGAGGGGGTGGAATTGACTTGCGAAATCATCGGCTCCGGAGAGCTGGAACCGGCCTTGCGATCCCAGATCCAGGCCCTGGGCCTGGACGGGCATATCGAGCTCTCCGGCGCGCTGCCGCAGGGGGAAGTGATCCGCCGCGTCGCGTCCGCTGCAGTGTTCGCCGCCCCGTGCGTGGTCGGCCGCGACGGGAATGCGGACGGGTTGCCCACCGTCCTCCTGGAGGCGATGGCCCTGGGAACGCCCTGTGTCGGGACCGATGTCACCGGGATTCCCGAGTTGCTGCGACACGGCGACACCGGCTGGCTCGTCAAGCAGCACGATGTCGAGGGACTCGCCTCCGCGCTGCACCGGTTGCTGGAGGACGCCGAGCTTCGCGTACGACTGGCCGCACGCGCGCGCACCCTGCTCGAAGCGGAGTTCGATGTGCACCGTAATGCCGCCCTGCTCCGCGCTCTCTTCGACGCAGGCTCCGCCGCCATGTCGTCTGGTCCCGTCCCGCGCCCGGGCTCTCCTACCTTCGTGCCGGAACGAGAAACCGCCGTCGTCCGCTGAGGAATCCCCATGAAGATCGCCTATGTCTGCGCGGACCCCGGGGTCCCGGTGTTTGGTCGGAAGGGATGTTCCATCCACGTTCAGGAGGTGATTCGCGCCTTGCGCGGTCGTGGAGCCGAGGTCGAGCTCTTCGCCGTGCGCACGGGAGGCGAGGCGCCCGCGGACCTGCGCGAGGTGCGAGTGCATCGGCTCCGCGTGGCCCCGTCGGAGGGTGACTCGGCACGCGAGCAGGCGCTGCTCGCAGCCAATGCCGGGTGGCGGGAGCAGTTCGAGCAGGCCGGACCGTTCGATGCCTGGTACGAGCGGTATTCCCTGTGGAGCTGCGCCGCCATGGAGTACGCCCGCGAGTGCCAGCTGCCCGCCCTGCTGGAGGTGAATGCTCCGCTGATCGAGGAGCAGGCCGCCCATCGCGGGTTGATCGATGCGGTGGGTGCTCAGGATACGGCACGTCGCGCCTTTCGATCGGCGACTTCCCTCCTGGCCGTTTCCGAGGAGGTGGGACGGTATCTCGAAGGGTTTCGGGAGGCCGAAGGGAAGGTGGAGGTCATCGCCAATGGCGTGAACGTGGAACGATTCGCCCTGGCCCTGGAGCAACGCCGCGCCCGCGCGGTCCAGGCGACCGGGACCACTGTGGGATTCGTCGGCACGCTCAAACCCTGGCATGGGACCGATCTGTTGGTGGAGGCCTTCGCAGGACTGGCTGCGCGAGAGGCCGAAGCACGACTCCTGATTGTGGGCGACGGACCGGAACGATCCCACCTCGAGGCGCAGGTGGCGTCCCTCGGCTTGGCCAGCCAGGTGCATTTCACCGGCTCCGTGCAACCCGAGGAGGTGCCCGGCTGGCTGGCGGCCATGGACATTGCGGCGGCGCCGTATCCCGGGCTCGACCATTTCTATTTCTCACCCCTGAAGGTGTACGAGTACATGGCGGCGGGTCTGCCGGTGGTGGCGAGCCGCATCGGTCAGTTGGAGAACCTCGTGCAGGACGGCGAGACCGGGTGCCTGGTGGCTCCGGGTGAGGTTGCGGCGCTGGCGGAAGCTCTAGTGACCTTGAGTCGGGACCCCGCGTTGCGGGAACGACTCGGCACTGCGGCGCGACGTCGGGTGGAAGCCCGGCATACCTGGTCCGCCGTGGCCGAACGCATTCTCCAGCGGGCGAGTCGCATCCCGGCCCCGGCTTTCACGGCAGGGGACCTGGTTCTGGCCACGGAAGGATCTTTGTGAAGCCGAGACCGAAGCTCTCCGAAACCACGCGTGTTTTGCTCGCGGTAGGACGCCGGTTCGCGCCTGAGGTTCGCAGCCAGCGCGCGGCGCTGCTCGGCGCCACCCTGGCCATGGTGGCGGAGATCGTCCTCCGCCTCGTGGAGCCCTGGGGACTCAAGATCGTGTTCGACGCGCTGCTCCTGCCGGAGCGGGGAGGAGCCGCCTGGATGACGCGCTGGGTGAACGCCATGGGCCGTGACGGCGTGCTGATGAGCGTCTGTCTGCTGGTCGTCGCGGTCACCGGATTGCGCGCCGCGGCGGCGTACGCGGGCACGATTGGGTTTGCCCAGGCCGGAAGCCGCGTCCTCTCGCAGGTGCGCGGTTCACTGTTCCGCCATCTTCAATGCCTCTCCCTCGCGTATCATCAACGAGCGCGTGGCGGGGATCTGGTCCTGCGTGTCATCAACGACGTCAGCCAGCTGCAGGACGTCCTGGTCACCGCCGTGGTGCCCCTGGTCACTCGCATGACCATGCTGGCCGGCATGGTGGCGTTGATGCTGGTCATGAACCTGCGCCTCGCATGCCTCGCCCTGGTCCTGCTGCCGCTGTTCTGGCTTCGCGGCGTCAAGTTGAGCCGCGGAATTCATGAGGTGGCGCGCCGACAGCGCCGGCGCGAAGGCGAGATGGCTGCCACCGCGGCGGAATCCCTCGCCTCAATGCCGGTCGTGCAAGCCCTCTCCCTGGAGGGAAAATTCGCCGCGGCCTTTGGCTCCCGCAACGCCAGCGCCCTGCGGGAGGATGTCCAGGGCAAGCGCCTCTCGGCGAAACTGGAACGCTCGGTGGATGTCTTCATCGCCGCGGCCACGGCGCTGGTGCTGTGGCAGGGGACGCGGATGGTGTGGGCCGGTGCCATGACGCCCGGTGATCTCCTGGTGTTCCTGGCCTATCTCAAGACCGCCTTCCGTCCGTTGCAAGATTCCGCGAAGTACTCGGGCCGTCTCGCCAAAGCCGCCGCCGCGGGCGAGCGCGTCCTGGCGGTGCTCGACGAACGCGCCGGCGTGGCGGACGCCCCGGGTGCCGTGGCCGCTCCCGAGTTGCGGGGCCAGCTTCGTTTCGAGGAGGTCACCTTTCGGCACTCGGCGATTGAAGGTGGCCCGGGCCGCGGCATTGAAGCCGTTTCGTTCACCGTACGGCCCGGACAGATCGCCGCGTTGGTCGGCGCTTCGGGAAGCGGCAAGTCCACCGTCCTCTCGCTCATCTCGCGCCTGCATGATCCGGAGTCCGGTCGCGTACTCGTTGATGGCACGGACGTGCGGGCCTGGACCGTGACCAGTTACCGCGCTCAGGTCGGAGTCGTGCTGCAGGATACCGGACTGTTTGCCGGTTCCGTGGCGGACAACATCCGCGCCGGGCGCGAAGGGAGTTCCGACGCCGAAGTCCAGGCGGCGGCGGTGCTGGCGCAGGCGGACGACTTCATCCGGCTGCTGCCCGAGGGCTACGCGACGCGTTTGGGAGAGCGCGGCGTGACGCTTTCGCAGGGACAACGCCAGCGGCTGGCCATCGCCCGTGCCGCACTGCGACAGGCGCCGATTCTGCTGCTCGATGAACCCACCGCGGGATTGGATGAAGCCTCGGCCCGCCTGGTCTTCGACGGTCTGCGACACCTGGCGGCACGAGGCACGGTGCTGGTGGCCACGCATCATCCGCGCGAAGCCGCCATGGCCGATGTCGTGCTGCGGCTCGAGCACGGGCGGTTGGTGTCGTCGGACCCACTGGCGGCACCGGCGGAAGGTGGCGTCCACACTCATGCTGCCGGAGACATGGTCCATGCTGAACGACGCTGATCACGACTTGCTGCGACGGGACACGGCGCTGCCTGCGCTGCGCACGCTGCTCGAGGAGGACGCGTTCTTGGCGCGCCTGCAGTCGGTGAATCCGACGCGGCACCTCACCTCGGCCCGATTGCGCTACCTCCGCTACAAACCCGGCACCAGTTGCCTCGCCTCCTACCTCGTGCGGAATGAGGACCGTGAGTACCACGTCTCGGGCAAGGCCTGGCTGCCCGGGTCGCACGCGAAACGGGAGAAGCATCAGGGGACTGTCCTGACCGCGGATCCCAATGCCTTCCAGGGCGGAGCGTGGCCGGATCAAGGTCTGGTAATCGGCGTGTTCCCCTGGGATGCGAAGCTGGGGTCGCTCGATCACTGGGCCACGCCGGACGCGCGGCACCAGTTCTTTGCCAAGCGCGAGTCCCTCCGGTCCCTGGCGGAGGCTCCGGGTTGGACAATCCTCAATTACAAACCCGAACGTCGTCTGGTCGCGCGCGTGGAAAGGAACTCGGGGGATCCCGTCGCGGTCCTCAAAGCTCACACACCCCAAGGCCTCACCGCGGCCCTCGCGGCGTCGCGCGCCGTCGAGGCGGGCCAGCGTTTCGATCTCCCGAGACTGCTCGGCAAATCCACGCATCATGCCGCCGCGGTGTACGCCTGGCAGAATGGGGAAGGCATGGATGCCCTGTTGGGGCAGGCCCTGGCTGACTCGGGGAAG
>JADLFD010000492.1 GCA_020845805.1 Verrucomicrobiales bacterium
CCGAGAAGAGCCCGTCCGATTCGCGGTCGATCTGAATGATCGCGGTCGCGCGATAGATCTTCGGAGCCCGCATCAAATAAAACGCGGAGGCCCCCACGCAGAGAAAGAACCCGATGACCACCAGCCAACGGCGTTCCAGGATGACCTGCCAGTAGTGGCGCAGATGCACCTTGGCCTCGGCGCTCAGCAACCCTGACCGCTGCGTGTCGGACGATTCCATAAATCTTGGGATTTGAGAGTCCATCACCGCGCACTCCGCGCGAGACAGACTCGAAATGAGTCTACAGCCGGGACTCGGGCAGGAAAATCACATCCCCGGGCTCCACATGCACGACGTGATCCGGTTTGCGAAGTTCCTCGAGGCTCAACTTCATTGGCTCGGCAAGGCTTTGACGTGTCAACTGGATGTCGCTGGTGCGCGCCAACCGCGTCGGCCCCCCCGCCTCGGAGATCGCCTCCAGGACCGTCATCTTCCGCTCCGGCGGGATGTTCACCAGTCCCGGGCGATTCACCTGCCCGAGCACCGCCACCTGCTGCTTGCGGAATTCGCGCACCTGCACCATCACCTGCGCGTTCACGAGGTAATCCGCCTCCAGCAGATCTTTGATCTCCTTCTGCACTTCCGTCGTCGTTCGACCCGCGGCCTTCACCGCTCCAATAAACGGGTACGAGATCTCGCCTCCCGACGAAACTCGGAATTCCTTCGCTCCGAGTTGTGGCTCGCTCACGACCTCGACCACGAGAATATCGGTGGGCTGGATGCGGTAGGAGTCGAGCGACTGAGCCACCGCCACGCCGCTCAGCCTCGCCCACCCCAATCCGAGGATCAGGGCCAACGCCTGGACCCAGGGCTTAATACCCCGCGGCCATGCGCAGTGTGAATCGATGGACATCATAATTGGGAACTGTGGGAAGATTGCCCTCGTAAGTGAAGAAATCATACTGGGCCGACAACAACAGCCACGGCTGCCAACGATAGCTCGCGCGAAGGGCAAGCCCGGCCAGCGTCTCATCCCGCTCGATGGATCGCCCCCCCACCACCACCAGACCGTCATACGCGTGGAACTGGTAATAGCCGTCGAGGTTCGCCGACCAGCGCCCCTGAGACCCGAACTGCTGCAACACGCTTACCGTTGGACGATGCGCATTGTAGACCAAACCCAGGTTCTCGCGCGAGACCTGAATCCAATGCCGGTAACCCAACGTCACCCGCGTCTTCGCGCGCGCCTGCCAGCGCAGCTGCAGTCCCGCGATCCAGCCATCCGGGACCTCGCGCTCATCCTCATAGTTTCGGATCTCGTACCCGCCGCTGACCTGCCCTGAAATCTTGGGCGTGAATTCACCCTCCGCACCGATCGAGAAGCTGTATTGATTGAGGTTCGGCGCCTCCGGCACCGCAGCCCGGTTTCGCTCCAGCAGGCTCTGTCCCGCCATCACCTCGGGAAAAAGCATGATCTTATCCGATGGCCGATACCCGACCCTCATGCCCCCGGAGTAACTCAGGTTGTCGTACAGGTGGAACGGGTCGAGGTCCTTCTCGTCGTAGTCGGTGTAGTCCAGCGTCGCCCGCACCCCGACCACCGTCCTCGGCGAGATATCGTAATCCACCCGCCAATTATCTGACAAAGAGACCTGGCCAATACGCCGCTGGATATAGCTGAACGTGCCGCCGAGCAGCATCCGCGTCAGGGTCAGCCGATCCTCCGCCTGAAGCGTCGTCCGCGCCAACCGGTACCGCGTCGAATGCGTGATCGAGTGACCCAGATTGTTCAGGTCATCACGCTCGGAATAGTAAGACGCATCCAGCGTGTAGCGCAGCGAAACGAAGTCCTCGTCCCGGTTCCCCAGGAACAGCACCATCCCTGGTCGAACCACCGTCACGAAATCTTCAACCTGGTCGGTCTCGGAGTAGAACAGGTTGCTGTCGTAGACCTCGGCCACCTCCAACTGCGGCCTCAGCGATACGGGTCCCAACGCGAAGGACAGGTACTTCTCTGAATCCCACTCCCCGCGGGCTTCCGACCCCGTCACCACCGCGGCACAACGGGCGGTGGCCGCACTCCACCAGCGCCATCCGCCTGCCCAACCCCGCCGACGACGTCGCGATTCCGGGGCAATCCCCCGGCCTTCATCTCGGCTCTGACTGGCAGATGTCAGAAACGGCATGGCCACAAACAAAACGACGCGGGCTTGAGAGGCCCGCGTCGAGGATCCATGAAGAAATAAACCGATCGACTAGCGTCCCTGCGAACGGCGGCGCAGCAGGAGGGCCAACCCACCCAACCCCAGAAGCGCACCCACGCTCGGCTCAGGCACTGCCACCAGCAACGCACCGAAATTCGCGGTCGAGCCAGGAATCTGCACCAACTCCCATCCGTCGTTCCCAAAACGCCAGATGTCATCCAGGCTGCTGCCCACGGTCGGCGGATCGTACAGCTTCAGACCGAAGACCTCACCGTCCGTCACACCCGTCGTGCGAACCGTCCAAGTGAAGCTCGCCGGAAGCGCGATGTTCAAATCACGAAGGTCCGTGATCGTAATCGGGAAATTGCCGTTCGCGATCGGAAACTCAGGACTGATCCAGAGAATCTCGCCCGGCGATTGTGCGTTCGACGGCCCGGCCGGCGCGCCGTTGTTGTCGTAAAACCGAATGGTCGCCTTCTCACCGCCCGAAAGCCCCGTGGCGAAGTATTCGAACTGGAAGGTGTCGGCAATAAAGCCTCCACCCGAAACCGTGATTTGGTCACCAAACTCGCGGAGGCTGGCAAAATAGCTGTTCAGCGGCGTCTCAGTGTTGTTGTACACCACCGTCTGAGCCGCTGCCGAAGACGCAATAAGTCCCGCAACAGCAACGCCTTGGATCCATGAGGCTTGCGCGTTCTTTTTCATTAATTCGCTTTGGCTTTCGCGTTGTCAGGCCACCGTGGCCCGCAAGGCGGGGTTGTTGACGCTGTTCCTAGCCCTCACCGCGTGTTGCGTCAACAGTTTTTTCCCCCCCTAACTGCTTTGAACCACGTTTGATTCACAAAATCCCGCAATCCCCGGGATTCACCCCATTTCGGACACAAATCCACTCCACTTGAGCCCCCCCCTCGCACCTGGCTAGTTCGCGCCACCGCCACGTCCCACACGTCGCCACACCCATTCCAGCATTTCCACGGCCGCCGCCATGCGCCCGCGAATCAGAATCATGAAATAGGCCGCCGCCGCCACGCCCGCCGGCACAAACACCGCCCCGAGCTTGCGCCAAAACCCCTCCCCCCCAACCCACCACCCCCATCCCGCCCCGACTCCCCAGGCCACCAACCCCGCCACCAAGCTCGCCAAGACCACCCAGCGCGCACCTTCCACGAAGCCAGCCGGGTCCAACTTCGAAAACTTCTTCCTCAAGGCAAACCCCAGCAACGCCAGATTACCCACCGAGGTGAGCGTGTTCGCCAAGGCCAACCCGGATTCCTTCAGCGAAAGCGCGAGCAGGATCGAAAGGATGGTGTTCGCCGCGAGGCAGAAGACGCTGATCTGCATGGGCACCTTGGTATCGCCCACCGCGTAGAAGGCCCGCGTCAAAATCGCCGTACCCGAATAAGCCAGGAGCGCGGGAGCCAGGAACCGCAGCGCCGACGCCACCCGCTCGGTCGCCGCCGCCTGAAAGAGTCCACCCTCAAACAGCAACCGCACCATGGGCACCGCCAGTACCCCCAAAAGAACCGAAGCCAACGCGTTGACCACCATCACGTGCGACAACCCGCGAACCAGCGTGGAGCGAAACTCGGCATGCCGCTTCTCCGCGGCCATCCCCGCCAGGGTAGGCAGAAGGAAACTCGCCATCGAAACCCCGAACAGGCCCTGGGGCAGTTCCAGCAACCGCACGGCATACTGAAACGAGGCCACCACCGTATCCCCAACCATGAACCCAAATCCTTGGGTGATCACCACGTTCAACTGGAACGCCGCGGCCCCCAGCGTGGTGGGAATCATCCTCCACAACACCACGCGGACAGACGCGTTCCGCCACGGTGCCACCCAGCGATAGCACCATCCGCATCGCATCAGCGACGGCAACTGAAAGGCAGCCTGCGCCACGCCAGCCGCGATCACACCATAAGCCAGCCCGTAAACCTGCTGCGGCAGTTGATCCCCCAACCGGGGCGCCCACCACAGCACACTCGCGATCATCACCACGTTGAGCACCGAGGCTCCCAGGGCCGGCACAAAGAATCGCCCCCGTGCGTTCAACATCCCGACACAAACCGCAGCGACACACACCAGCAACGTGTACGGAATCATCCACCGCAACAGCCGCAGCATCAGTTCCGTCTGCTCCCGGAATTCCCCCAGACGCAAAGCCATCGTGACCCCCACGATCACCGCCCCCACCAACACCGCACAGACCGCCACCAGTCCCGAAACCACGGCGTTCGCCGACTCCCACATGGCCTCCTCCCCTTCGGTCTTTTCCTTCTCCTTGAAATGCGGAATGAAGGCGGCGGTCAAGGCCCCCTCGCCCAGGAGTCGCCGGAACAGGTTGGGGATCTGAAAGGCCAGCATGAACGCGCTGGCCACCCAGCCGTTGCCCATGAAGCGCGCGTAAACCATCTCGCGTACCAGTCCGAGCACCCGGCTGACCAGCGTCGCGCCAGCCATCGCGGCCGAGGACTTGAGCATCTGCGACATGACCGCGGGAGTAAGCCCTGATTCGCGAATCGACACCAGATTTCCCCCCCGCTTCCCGCACTCCTAGAAGCTCGTCCGCCGCCGTCCTTGAACAGCTCTGAAGAACGGTCACTCCGCTCCAGGCCGCCGCCCCTCCGCCACTCGGTATCGGGCCAGCAAACGGCGAATCAGGAACACGACACCGAGGATCAGGATCATTCCTCCTGCCCCCAGCCAGGCCAGTTGCTTCGGGTTGCCCTGGAACAGCCCGGCTCCCAGCATGATCAGGGGCACCGCCTCAGGCACCAACCCCACCAAGGATCCCGCTAGGAAGGCACGCTTCCGAACTGGCGACAGACTCAACGCCACCGTCCCGACCAACCCCGGAACCGGCATCAGCCGCGTCAGAATCACCCCCGCAAGCCCGGGATCATGCCGCAGGAAAGAAAGGGAGGCGGGCAATGAAGCCGTCACATCGCGCTCCGCCATGCGCCCACGCAGAAAAAGGAAGGTCGCGAAGTACGCCCCCATCGTGGCCAGCGTGCTGGCTCCCAGACCGCCCCAAAACCCAAACACGGCGCCCGCCAGAGGACAGAACAAAAGCCGCGGCACCCCCACACCAATCAAGACCAACGAACCAATGAGAAACACGGGCCAGGCCCACGGACCCAACTCCTGCAAAGCCAGGGTCAACCGACCCGCCGGCGCCAGAAACTCTCGCACCCCGGGCACGCGAAAAAGCAGCGCGCCACCCACCGCCAACCCCAGCAGCAACAGGGCCTTGATCAACAGGAGGCGAGGTCCCACGCGGGCCGCGCGCGCCATGGCGCCCGACTCCGAGGGCTCCCGCACCTTTCGCCGTCCGCCTGCCGCATCGTCCTCAGACACCCGGACACTCCTCCGGGTGCAGCCGATTCCCTGGAATCGCACGCGCTCGGTACCAGCGCATCGCGAAGCAATCCCGGATCCCGCGCCACAGCCGGTTGCCGATGCCGTAGTTGGATCGACCGGCGACGCGTGCCCGGTGGTTCACTTCCAATTCCACGAAGGCATAGCCCTGGTAACTCAACAGCGTCGCCACGAACCGGTGCAGCCCGTTGAACACAGGCAATTCCCTCAGAGCCTCCCGGCGCATGACACGCAGGAAGCACCCCGCATCGCGCACCTGCACGCCGGTGAGCCAGTCACGATACCCGTTGGCCAGCCTGCTCGAGAGCCGGCGAACCCCCGAATCCTCGCGCCGCTTGCGCACGCCCAGCACAGCAGCGATGCCCGGCTTCAACAACGCAATCATCCGCGGCAGATCCGCAGGATCATTCTGGCGATCCGAATCCAAAGTGATGACCACCTCTCCCCGCGCCTGGCTCAACCCCGAGGCGAAGGCCGCACTCTGGCCGCAGTTCCTGCGGTGCCGCAGAATCCTCAACTCGGGGTGCGTCGCCTGCATCGCCCGCAGCACTTCCACACTGTCGTCCCGACTGCAATCGTCCACCGCCAGCACCTCCCACGGCTGGTCGAGGGGCTGCAATGCTTCGCGAATCTCCTCGATCAACGGTCCCACATTGTCCCGCTCGTTGAACACGGGGAGAATCACGCTGTAAACGGGTGGCGCAGGATGCATAGGCCGATCCCTTCGAAGTGGGCGGCCCCCGAGGGATACCATCGGTGCCCGCGCCGGGGCAATCGCGCGCTCCCACCCCGACCACGTCCGTTGCCCTGTGGGTCCCGCCCGGTTCAACGCGCCGAGGCCCGCGTCAATCGATCCGCCACACCCGCCCACTCCCGACCGCCCGGGACCGCCTCCACCACGATCCAGCGTGCCCCCTCCGCATCACACCGATGCCACTCGGCGTACATCGCGCGTGCATAAGCCTCAGGGTCATGGGGAATCACACAAACACGAGCCGCCAAGGTCGCCGCCGGAATAACATGATAGGCCAGCACATGAGCCCGGGCGGCATCCACGCCCGCCCGCTCCATGCCCCGCGCCAACTCGCCGTCCGTGGACCACTCCAAGACCACCAATCGTGCCGCGGGCGCATAGTGGCGCGTCAGCAGACCAGGGCTCCGCCGCGGGGAGCCGGATTCCCCTTCCGCACCCGCGTGGGGTGCCGCACCGGCCGTCGTCTGAACCAACTCCCCCAACGCCGCCGCCAAGGACTCGCCATGGATCATGCCGGGGCGCAGCACTCGCGGCGGGCGCGCCACGAGATCGACCACGGTCGACTCGATCCCCACCGAGGACGGGCCCCCATCGATCACCCAGTCCAGACCTTCTCCCAGGCTCTCCACCACATGCGCCGCACAGGTGGGGGAAATGCCGTTGGCACGGTTCGCACTGGGCGCCGCGATGGGAAACCCGCAGGCCCGAATCACCGCCTGCATGAGCGGGTGCGCCGGCCACCGCACCCCCACCGTGTGACCTCCAGCCGTCACGACTTCCGGGATTGAATCTGCCTTCTCCAAAACCAAGGTCAGGGGTCCCGGCCAGAACGCGCGCGCCAGGCGGTCGGCCGGGGCAGTCCAGTCCCGGACGCAAGCACGAGCCAGGGAGGCGCTGGCGACATGGACGATCACCGGGTTGGTCTCCGGGCGCCCCTTGATCTCATAGATCCGTCGCACCGCCCGGGGATCCAAGGCATTGGCGGCCAGCCCGTAGACCGTCTCCGTCGGAAGCGCGATCACCTCACCCCGCTTCAGGCAATCCGCGGCATGGGCCACGGCACGGGCAAACAAATCGGGGGTATGCGTGGGCAACACCTCCGCCCTCCCCCGGGCTTGGCCTGAAACAGTCATTCGCGCGTGCGGCAAGGAAGCCACAGCTTCCCCTCCCGAAACACTTCATTTCTTGCCCCCACCTGCCGCCTCCACGCTCGCCGCGGCGGACGGTCGGTGATTGGATCTTCCGATGCTGGACGCCCTCACCCAGGTCGTGTCGTCAGGTCCTCCGCTCTCGGCCGGTCAGGTCAGGGAAGCGGTGGAGCAACTCGTCGCAGAAGCGGTGCCGGCCAGCGCCAAGGCTGAGTTCCTAAGCGCCCTGGCTCGACGGGGTGAAACTCCCGAGGAAATCGCAGGATTCGCACGCGAGCTGCGGCAACGCTCCATCCGCCCCCCCATCGATGCCGCCACGCGTGAACGCGGAATCATCGACGTGTGCGGCACGGGCGGCGATCACCACAACACCTTTAACATCTCGACCACCGTCGCCCTCGTCGTGGCCAGTGCCGGCGTTCCCGTCGCCAAACACGGAAACCGGGCGGTAACCTCGAAATCCGGCAGTGCGGACGTCCTCGAAGCCCTCGGCATTCCCGTTGAACTCTCGCCCGAGGACGCGGCCAGCATGCTGCGCGAGCTGGATTTTGCATTCTTCTTCGCTCCCCGTTTCCATCCCGCCTTCCGTCACATCGCACCGGCACGCAGGCTGTGCGCCGAACGGGGACAGCGTACCGTGTTCAACTTCCTGGGTCCCTTGCTCAATCCCGCTGAACCCATGGCCCAACTCATGGGAGTTCCCCAGCCCGGCCTCTGTGCCCCGCTCGCCCACGTGCTGCAAGACCTCGGACTCCGACGCGGAATGGTGGTGAGCGGCCAAACCCCCGCCGGACACCTCGACGAGCTGTCCACCGTCGGTGATTCGGTCATCGCAGAATTTCATCACCAACGCGGATTCTCCGTGAGCACGCTCAGCCTCCAATCGCTGCCTGTGCAACCCACCGTGCTCGCAGATCTCGCCGGGGGCGATCGGGATCAGAATGCCGCCATCATCCGTCAGATCCTATCCGGCCAGGAAACCGGTCCCAAACGCGACGGGGTGCTCCTCAACGCCGGAGCCGCCCTGTTCGTGGCCGGGCGGGCAAGGAGCATCCTCGACGGCTGGGACTTGGCAGCGCAGCTGATCGATTCCGGGAAAGCCGCCGCCAAGCTCGCCCAACTCCAACGCTGAGCCGTCGGCCCGAACCCATCGCCTTCCGACTTGCGACTCCCCGCCCCCTTCCCCGAGTCTTTGCCCTGCAGCACCACCCCGGAGCGCACTCATGTATAAGATCATCGGCGGCGACCAAAAGGAGTACGGACCGGTCAGCTTCGACCAACTGACCCAGTGGATCCGCGACAACCGCGCCAACGCCCAAACCCTGATCCAGAAGGAAGGCGGACCCTGGATGCCCCTGGGATCCATTCCGGAATTCTCGGCGGCCCTCGCCGCCCAGCAATCCGCCTCGCCAGCCGCGTTGCCCGGCGAGGCCGCCCCACCGGCGCCGGAATCCCAGGCTTTCCCGCCGCTGGGCTCGGCGACGCCCGCTGGCTTCGGACTCGGTTCGGACTCGGTCGAGAAGGCGCGGCAATCCGTCCAAGGCCCCGCGACCGGACTGATGGTCACCGGCATCCTGTGCGCCATCCTCGCCGTGATTGGTCTGATTGGGAATTTGTTCGGCGGCGGCTTCCAGCCTCCTCCCGGGGGCGTGCCTCCGGAGATGCAGCCGATTTTCGATATTCTGGAAAAGATGCAGGGCCCAGTCGCCATCATCAGCACCCTGTTCGGCTTGGCGGTGAGCGGGCTCGCGGTGTTTGCGTCACAAAAACTCCGCGCCCTCGAGGGCTTTGTCCTCACCGTGGTTACCGTCGCGCTCCTCATGATCCCTTGCACCTCGCCTTGCTGCTGCATCGGCATCCCGGTCGGCATCTGGGTCTTGGTCGTGATGTTCAAGCCTGAGGTGAAGTCCGCATTCCGTTGACTCCTGCCGTCGACTCGCCCGCATGACCGAGGTCCCGCCCCCCCTCGCTGGGCCGGCCGTGGCATTCCCTCGGCGCCCCGTGAAATGGCTGGCTATCGCGGCCAGCCTCGCGCTGTGCGGACTTCTCCTGCTCCTGTATTTCCATCGACCAGAGGGTCAGTTCTTCTTTCCGCGCTGCACATTCCACAGCGCCACGGGACTGCTATGCCCCGGTTGCGGAGGATTG
This sequence comes from Verrucomicrobiales bacterium, assembly GCA_020845805.1. Taxonomy (GTDB): domain Bacteria; phylum Verrucomicrobiota; class Verrucomicrobiia; order Limisphaerales; family CAIMTB01; genus CAIMTB01. Next base: position 9,613 of record JADLFD010000492.1, read on the forward strand.
CGCGCCACCCACGCGCTGTTGCACGGACGCCTCGCCGAAGCAGTCCAATCCAATGCCCTCCTTGTGCTGGGCCTGCCGGCAATGCTGGCCTTTCTGGCTCGGAAACGCCTCGGCCTCCGCTCCACGGGGATCTCCCCACGCTGGGTCTGGATCCTGTTCGCGCTCGTGGTCGCCTTCGGAATCGCCCGGAATCTTCCCTTCCCTGCCGCCCGGTGGTTGAGCCCGTGAACCCTTCACCACTAGTGGCATCGGTGCCCTCCCGCGTGCTCGTGGTGAGGCTAAGCGCGCTGGGAGACATCCTCCATACGATTCCCGCACTCACAACTCTCCGTCGGCACCTTCCGTCCGCCCATCTCGCGTGGCTCGTCGAGGACGCTGGAGCCGGTCTCCTCGAAGGCCATTCCGACCTTACTGAACTCCACGTCATCCCACGCCAGCAGTGGGCTCGGCTCCGCCGCTCCGGACAGCGCTGGGCCGCCGTGAGGGAGTTCATCGCCTGCCTGCGCCAGATCCGCAGCCTGCGGTTCGACCTGGTGATCGACTTCCAGGGCTTGGCTAAGAGCGGGTTCTGGATCTCCCAAGTCAACTGCCCGCGAAAGGCTGGATTCGGCCCCGGACTCCCGCGCAATGAAGGGGCTTGGCTCGCGCTCAACGAACGCATCCAACCGCCATCCTCAGAGGTCCACGCCTTGGATCGCAACCTGCGGCTGCTGGAATGCCTGGGGTATCCGCGGCTTCCCATTCGCTACCACCTTCCCGCTCCCGCCGCAGCCGACCTCGAGGCCGCTTCCCTCCTCCACGAAGTCGACCTGGAAAACGGGACGCGCTTCGTCGCCATCAATCCGATGACGCGTTGGCCCACCAAGAACTGGACGCCAGAACTTTTCGCGGCGACGGCGGATCTGCTCGTCGCCAGCGGCCTTCCCGTCGTTTTCACAGGCGCTCCTGGCGATCGTGGCAGTATCGACGCCATCACCCAACGGATGCAGCAGCGGGCGCGCCGACTTGACGGCCGCACCAGCCTGCCGACCCTGTCCGCGATTTACCGTCGCGCCGCCGTGCTGCTGTCCACCGACACCGGCCCGATGCACTTGGCGGCGGCGGTGGAGACCCCGGTGGTCGCGTTATTCGGCCCGACCGCCCCCTGGCGCACGGGTCCGCACGGCAACGGGCACCGTGTGCTGCGCCTGGAGCTGCCCTGCAGCCCATGCTTCAAAAAGACATGTCTGGCCACGGAGGTCGAAGCCCACGCCTGCCTCCGCCGACTCGATCCCCGCGAGGTCGCCAGGGTGGTCCACGAAGTGGTAGCGCGATTGGATGCGTCGACTCCTCCGGCCGAAATCCGCCCGCCCGCCAGTTAGCGACGCCGGATATGAATGCCACCCCCGCTGGTGCGCAGTTTGACCTCGGGACCGCCAGATCCGATGGCCCCGCGCAGAACATTGCGGTTCTTGTCGTTCGTCCGAGGCTCAGGGAAGTCGTTGTGAACCGAACCACCCGAGGTCGTCGCATCGAGCATCACCGAAGCCGTGGAAGCCAGCGTCAGGCTGATCCCCCCTCCTGAGGTGCGTAGGACCACGGGTTCCTGGGGCGCCCCGACGATTTCCACGTCAATCGACCCGCCGCTGGTGGAGGCCTCCAAACCGCGGCCTTCGTTCTTAGCGCGGATGCTGCCCCCCGAGGTTCGTAACACGGCAGGGCCCTCGATCGCCGTCGCACTGATGGATCCGCCAGAGGTGTTCAGCGAGACCGGACCCTGACGGATGTCCTCCACCGAGATGCTCCCCCCTGAAGTCTGGAGATCCGCGGCCCCCACAATCGATTGAGCCTTGATCGATCCCCCCGAAGTACGTCCCTTCACCGGTCCCGTAACCCCGTTGAATCGCAAGGATCCCCCAGAGGTGCGCACGTCCACCTGCCCGCGGACTCGGCTCAGATCGATCCTGCCCCCTGAAGTGACCGCATCCACGTTGCATTCCCGCGGCACGGTGATCGTGATCTCCACTTCGAGTTGGGCCCCCCAGAGACTCCAGATCTGCTGCCGTGGCAGGCGGGTCTCCAACTCCACCGTCCCATCCCCCTGGCGGAACTCGACTTCGTGCTGTTCTAGCAGTTCCAACGCCTTGGCGTCCGACCCCCGCACCGCCTTGGCCTCCACTCGCATGCGAACCTCTTCCAACCCCTCAGCTCCCTCGACCCGGATGGACCCGCGGGCGGCTCGTACCCGCAAATCGCTGCCTGGTTTTACCTTATAAGTCTGCTCGTGCACCCGTACCCGATCCTCCGCGCCCTGCGCCGTCATCACCGTCGCCCACACGGCCAACAGGGAAAGGAGGCTCGCCAAACTCAGTGTTCGCATGTCGCCGAAGACACCGTCGCTGCAAGGAAGGTTGCAGACCGCTTCCACACGAGCACGGCTGCCCCCAACCGAATCACGATCGTCCCGTGAGGCCAACACTACCAATCCCTCGCCATCGAAATCTGCCCCCCACCCTGCCGTTCCGCCGTTCACCCACCCTCCGCCCCAAGGCCTGTCCCTGGTGTCGGCTTCGGCGCGCAAGGGGTGGAACGTCCTGGGACGACCTCGCTCCGAAACTTGAACTCGGATCCGAGGACCCATCAGCCCACTGGATCTAGGATAGGAACACCCGCCGCCACGCATCCCTCTCGAGTCCGGAAAA
>JADLFD010000493.1 GCA_020845805.1 Verrucomicrobiales bacterium
GCCATACCGCACGCGGGTGCGCGGCCTGGCCGGGATCCGCATCCAACAACATCAGGATGCACACCGCGCGGCGCGCTGCGGGCGCGAGCGTTTGGAGCTCGACCGCCGCGGCCAGGGAAGACCGGGACAGGAGCTGATCGAGCGCCGTGCGCGTCGATTCATTTTGAGGAAGCCCCAGCGAGCGGGGGTGGGAGGATTCCGACCGACCCGATGCGGGCCCAGGTTGGGTGGCGGTTTCCGGATCCCGGTGGGACGCGGGAGTTGCGAGCGAAACCGCCAGCAGATCCGAGGCGCGAAGCGGAACTTCCGAAGCGCCAAGCGCGGCAGCGGCCAGGGCGATCCATTGATTCGCCGTCAGTCGCGGGGCCAGCGTGCGCAAGAACCCGGACGGAGCCAGCGCGTGAAACACCGGCACGACGTGGTCCGGAAACCGTTGCAGCGCCCGCACCCACTCCTGCAGTGCTGACTCCGGGGTGACGGTGTCCGTTTCCCGCCAGAGTTCGAGCTGGCGCCAGGCCCAGGCGTGGCGCAGGTCGTGGCGGGAGACGCCCACCGCGCAATCGACCAGGGCGTGCAGCAGGGAGGGATAACGCACTTTCTCGACGCGGGCGGTGGCGGAGTCTTCCGGGTCAGTGCCTTCGAGGGCTTGCTGTACGGCGCGTGTGAGGGATTCGCCCCACGTCCGGGCGAGTGCGGCATCGCCCTGGGACAGGCGGAGGCGGACGGGGACCTCGAGTCGGCGCAGGCAGACGTGTTCGTGAGGGTCGAGTGCTAGCCGTTCTACCTCCGGAGCCAGGACCTCGTGCAACGCGCGGGCGAGCAGCCCGTCCAATCGCGCGCGACTCCCCGTCTTCGCCTCAGGGAGGTGATAGCGGGCGCGAAGCCGGTGGATGTGAAGGTTGTTCATGGGAACTCAACCGGCGCGGGAGTCTCGTTGGAGCCGGGATTCGTCGGGACGCGTGCCCGGTGCGGGACGGCCCAGGATCGCGTCGGTCCCGAGCAGCGCGTTCTCGATCTGCAGAGCGCGGAACCCGCTGGTCCGGCCGATGAGGGACGTGAGTTCGAGATGCAGGCCGTGTCCCACGCGCATACCGGCCGCCACGGTGCATACGTCCACCAGAGTGTGCGCCGGGCGGTGCACTTCGAGCAGGTGCTGGACCGCGGCCATCCGTTCCGGGTCGAGCGCGAGGGGGATGATCACCGTGAACCGGTGCGCGTGCGTGGCGAAAGCGTCGCCCGCGACACTGCCGGAGGCGAGGGAGGGGGTCTCGACTCCCATGGCGCCGCCGACCCGGAATCCGGCGCCGAGCACGGAGTTGGCCTGCCACGCCGACGATTCCCCCACCAGCGCTCCGCCCAAGCCGCGAGCGCGGTATTTTTCGATGATCACCACGGAGCGCCCGAGGCAGATCTCGAGGAAACGTTGGAGGCCGGGGACTGTGCCGCGGAAGCGGAACAGCCAGGTGGCCTCCTTGATCAATTGCCGTCGCGCCGCCACGGGCCAGCGGGTGTCCAGCACCAGACCGAGGAACCCGGCGAGCCAGGGTAAAGCCTCGGCGGGCGTGGCCTGGGGATCGATGAGCGCGTGCCGACGGGAGGCTTCGCCGTCGAGCTCCGTCAGGGAACCATCGAACAGGGCCAGGAACCGTCGCGTGAATTCCGCGGCCGTGGCGTCGCGCGAGAACGTCCGGGGCAGGCGCCGCAGGAGGTCGTGCGACGGGTACTCGGCGCGCAACGCGCGGAAGCGCGGGGTGACCCGCGAGTTGCCCAGCAAGCGCAAGGTGACCCAGAGGTACCGACCTGGATTCGCACGGATGGGTGCTTCGTAGGTGGCAAAGGCATCCCCCGACGGGAGCGGCGTCCAGGGCAGTTCGCGTCCGGTCTCGCGCCGGTGCAGTCGTTGCGTCACCTCCTCGTCCTCGGGAACAAGGGAGATTGGAGGCATCGGTGCGGACAGCTGCGGGTGATCCACCGGCACGTGTCTGTGCTCGGGTGGCGTCCGATCGAGTTCGGGTTCCGCGGAGACTTCGTCGCTGGTGGCGAAGTGGGCCAGGAGCTGGGTGCCCTCGGGGAGACAGGCGTCGAGGAACAGACGACCCCACACGGTGCGGAACGCGCCGCTATCGAGGCGGAAGCTGGTCACGCGTCCCTCCGGTCGATAGCGCAGCCGCGCACTGACAGCGTGCCGGAAACCCTGCGGCGTCCAAAAGCCGACCCGCTGATCCGGCGTGCGCACGATGCCGCGTCCGTCGTAGTTCGTGGCCTTCAGGGGCGGCCGGGCCTCGAAGCCGCCCGGCTGCACCTCGAAGCGCAGAAACTCCTCGCCCGGACCGCGAGCGACGACCAAGTCGGTGGCGCCGAGGAACTCGAGATCCGTAGCACCGGAGATGGCGAGGGGCGCACGACCGCGGCTCAGCAGGCGGGCGTCGGCAGTCCCCGCTCGTTCGAGGATGAACACCTCGCGGGCCGGTGTGGTGGCGATTCGCGCGGGACCGGCGAAGGGCATCGACGGATCGAGGGGCTGCACGGCGGAGCGTGAGTCGATCACGACCACGGCGTCGGGATCCTCGAGCACGACCACGACGGCCGTGCCGAGCCGGCCGAGATCGGTGGGGCGACCTGGCACAGCGATGGACTGGAGCAGGCGCTGGCTCCACAGATCGAAGACCAGCACGCGTTGACGTTCGTACTCGGCCACGAACAGCCGCTCGTGGGCATCGACCACGAGTCCGCGCGGGGAGTCCAATGGCCCCACGTTGGGGGTCACAGGCGCGAAATCGCCGAGCTCGGCGGGCGGTTCGGATCGAAACAGACCGGTGATCGGCCGGGGTTCGGCGGCACCCCAGAGCAGGCGATCCACTTGTCCGGCCTCGGGCTGGCTGTGGAAGAGGCGACAGTGGTCATCGAAGGCCAGCCCGGCGGCGGGCAGCTTAGAGGCGGCGGAAGAGCCGAGGCCGGGCGGCTCGATCCACGCGAGCTGCACGGTGTCGTCCACCAACACCGTCCGGGAGTGGGCGGCGCGCCGCCATTGGTCGGCGGTGAGCACCAGCGCGAATGGACGTGGGAGCGGCATCAGCAGATCTCCCGGAGCACGGGAATCGGGACGGGCACGGTGGGTTGCGACGGCGGTTCCACCGATTCCCCGGCGGCAAACGTGACGGGACCGTCGACCACCGCGATCTCCGCGAGCTCGGGGACTTCGTAGGGGCGGAGGTCCACGGATCCCGCGACCCACGTGCCGGTGGTCTCGTCCCAGCCTGCCACCTTGAGCTCGTGCAGGAACTCGACGCCCTCCACCTGCAGCGCGGCGGCTTCGAGTTCGCGATCGTGCACCCGACGTCCTAACGGCCAGCCGGTTCCCTCGGGTCCGTAGGGAGGCAGGGGGGCGAGGTATTGCCGCAGGATCAGCTCGACCCAGTTGCGCACGGCCTCGATGCCGTAGCCGTCCTTCACTTCGACCCCGACCGCGAGCGCGATGCGCCGGTAGGTCGGGGGGATGACGTACAACTCGGTGGTCACGAGTCGCCGCGGATCCAGCCACGCGCACACGGCCCGGAGGGTGTTGCGATCGGGCTGCGGCGCGTTGGGGTGCGCCTTATCCTCCGCCGGCCAGACCATCACGCTGACGATTCCCGCGCGTTCGGGCGTGAGGGTGGGTGGATGGAATCGAGGCAGGCACTCGGCACGCGCGATGTGGGCGCCCGGCGTGGCGAGAGCGAGTTCGCGAAAGTCGTCAGCCGTGACGGCCCGGTCGCGGCGGCGGAGTTCGCCGGGGATACGGTCCAGCGCCGATTCGATGGATTCTCCCTCGCCACCTCCATAGGCGCCGATGGGGTTGGTGGACACCAGTGAGGGAAAGTCGGTGAGCTTCGAGATCGCCCCGGCGGCCACGTTGCCGGCGGTCCCGCCGCCGTACTGGTAGCGCAAGGCGCGGATGCGCTGTCCGATCTGCGGTGCGTGGCCGCGCAGTCCATTGCCGAAGCGCACGCGGCCCGCTTCGAGATCGACCATGAAATGACGATCCTCAGCGCCGCTGGCGTGGAAGCCGTCGACTTCCTTCCAGGTCATCCAGACGCCCGCTTCTTCGACCTCGAGTTCGAGGCTTCC
>JADLFD010000494.1 GCA_020845805.1 Verrucomicrobiales bacterium
CGGAAAATTGGTCGACGCGGTCAGCCCCACGACGTGCACCAACCCGCCCCCGGCTCCCAGCGACACGCCTTCCACGGAATCGCGTCCCGACCCGCCGAGGTACCGCGCATGGAGCACTTGGGTCCCATCCGCCGACACGGCGGCGAGGAATCCATCCAGCCCGCCCGCCGCCGGCCCATTCGGCGCGGTGACCGGGAAATTCGTCGAGGTCGTGCTGCCCCCCACCACCACGCGACCATCCCCCAGCAGGGTCAGATCGATCGCCTGATCATCCCCATCCCCGCCCAGCAGGGTCGAGGACACCAGGCCGGAGCCGTCCGCCTTCAAGCGCGTGATGAACGCATCGAGCGGGTAACGACCCGTGAAACGATTGGTCACCCCTGTCGGCCGCGTGCGCACCGCGCCGGCTGTGACGGGAAAATTCGTGGAGGTCGTGAACCCGCCGACCACCGGCTCCCCGCCGGTCCCCAGCCCCAACGTGAGCGCCACGTCATAGTCCGAACCGCCCAGGTACGTGAACCACTCGTACTGCTCGCCGTTCGGAGCCAGCCGCGCCACAAAAGCGTCCCCGGCCACACCATCCTGTCCCCCCTGGTAAACCGTGAGAAACGCGTTGGTGGAGCCCAGCTTGATCGTGGAAAAAGTCGCCGATTCCGTCTCGCCCGCCACCACCACCGAACCGTCGGTGTCGACCGCGACATCCCAACACTGGTCGAGGCCGCTCCCGCCCAGGAACGTGGCATAGCTGAGCACGGGATCGATCACCAGCGGTCGCGACCCATCATACGCCCCCACGGCAAAGCCCACCGCCCCGTCCTCGTGGACCTGGTAGGAAACCGGCACGCGCTCGCGGCCTTGAGGACCTTCCTGGTACGCCACCGGCGCACGTTGGATCAACGTCCCGTTCCCCACCGACAGCCGCAACGCGCCTTCCGCATCCGTCTGCAGGCGGGAGACGCCGTCGAAACGCAACCGAGCCGCGGACGGCGAGGCGCCCGCCGCCACGATGAGATCGTACTCGAGCTCACGTCCCTGGCCGTAATACGCCACGTCGATCCCGGGATAGACGCTGCGATACACCACGCGGGCACAGGCGCTGGCCCCCGTTTGCCAGTTCGACGCCGTAGCCCCGCGCAGACGATGCACGCGCCCCGGCAGCGGGGACCCGGCTTCCGCGCGCGCCTCGGCGTTCGCCTCCTGAAAACGGATGCCCACCAGTCGATACGCGACCGAGGCCGCCGAACGCAGCGCTTCCGCCGACCGCGGCGAGCTCGATCGTGCCACCCCGGCTTCGGCGGAGTCCTGCGCTTCCGCCTCCCCATCCGCCAAGGCCGTCGAGGTGCGCAAGGCCAGCAAGGCGCCCTGGCTCCCCACGAAAACCGAATACCCGTTGCCCCGGGCGGCAAACCCCGCTCCCTGCGGCGCCCGATCGTCCGCGGGCTCGAACATCCAGGGCATCCGAACCGTGGACGCCCCCCCACCGATCGCGGGCAGCGGCGTGGATTCACCCAGCCGCACCGGGCGCGTCACCGCGGCCAGCAGCGGAGAGTTGCCCGTCGCCCCCAGGCGCGCCGCCTCCTCGGAAACCAGCGAGAGGGGGGCAGCGACAGCGGCCGCCGAGACGGCGACCGCGCCGGCCAGGAGGATCCACCGGCACGAAGGCACTCCCTGGAATCCCAAGGGACGCCAGGACGAACTTTCCCGGGAAGAATTCATAAGCGGGTCAACGGCATCCAAGGCATGGAGTGTGCTAGCTCCCTTTCCGGAGTGTCAAAGTTTTTGGCCGAACGCTTCGCCCCAGCGCCAACACCAGCCCGCGCGATCCACGCCCATTCACGCGCGCATCGCTTCCGCCGCGGCACGGGCGAAATAGGTAAGGATCAGATCGGCACCGGCGCGCTTGATCGCGAGAAGGGATTCGTCCCGTGTGGCCGCCAGGTCCAGCCAGCCCCGCTCGGCGGCGGCATGCAGCGCGGCGTACTCCCCCGAAACCTGGTACGCCACCACCGGCAGCCGCGTCGATTCGCGCACGGCCCGGATGATGTCCAAGTACGGCCCCGCCGGCTTCACCATCAGCAAATCCGCCCCCTCCTCCTCGTCCAGGAGCGCATCCGCCAAAGCCTCACGCGGATTGGCCGGGTTAAGTTGGTAGGTCCGCTTGTCCAAGTACACCCCACCCGCCGCGGACTTGCTCCCCACCGCATCCCGGAACGGGCCGTAAAATGCGGAGGCAAATTTCGCGGAATAAGCCAGGATCAACGTGCGCTCGTGCCCGGCTCCGTCCAAGGCGCGCCGGATGGCGCCCACCCGGCCGTCCATCATGTCCGAAGGCGCCACCCAGTCCGAACCCGCCGCCGCCTGCACCACCGCCATGCGCGCCAACAATCCCACGGTCCGATCGTTGTCCACGTCCCCCGTGCCAGGGTCCAGCACCCCGTCGTGCCCATGGCTCGTGTACGGATCCAACGCCACATCCGTGATCACCACCAACTGGGGCACGGCCCGCTTGACCCGCGCGACGGCGCGGCAGACGAGGTTGTCCGGATTCGCCGATTCCCGGCCCTCGGGGTCCTTCAACTCCGGAGGCGTGACGGGAAACAAGGCCACCGCACGCACCCCCAACTCAGCCAGCACCCGGCATTCCTCCTCCAAACCGTCCAAGGACAAACGATCCACCCCAGGCAAGGAGCCCACTGGAATGCGTCGGGCGGTCCCGTCGTGCACGAACAACGGCGCCACCAGGTCGTCCGCCGTCACGCGTGTCTCGCTCAACAAGGCGCGCACGGCCGGGCTTTGCCGGCGCCGGCGCGGACGTCGACGCAGCATCAGGGCGTCATCAGTTGCCATGGACAAACCATGAACTGGACGCGGTGGCGATGCGAGACCCCAGCGGCGACCGATCGGGATCCGCCGGGAAACCGCTTCCCTTGCGGGGACCGGCCGTTATCGTGAGTCGCCAAGTGCGAGCGGCGACGATGGATAAACTCCTGATCATCGATGACGAGGTAGACATCCAACGGTCCTTCCGCCGACTCCTTGCCGGCCCGGACCTCGAAGTCCACAGCGCCGGCAGCGGTGAGGAGGCGATCGAGATGATCCCGCTCCTGCAGCCGGACCTGGTGATCATGGATGTCCGCATGGGCGGCATGAGTGGGTTGGAGACGCTGAGGCGGATCCGGGATACCGACGCCCGGCTCCCGGTCATCATGATGACCGCCTACGGCACGACGCAGACGGCCATCGAGGCCATGAAGCTCGGGGCCTTCGACTACCTCCTCAAGCCGTTCGACATTCCGAAGCTCAAGGAACTCATCGCCGGCGCGCTGCGTGCCGCACGGCAAATGAAGACCGTGGTTTCGGTCGAGCCGCTCCTCGAATCCGACGACTACGAACTGGGCATCGTGGGCCGCAGCCCGGCCATGCAGACCGTCTTCAAACTGATCGGGCAGCTCGCCGCCTCCGAAGCGACCGCCCTGATCACCGGGGAAAGCGGCACCGGCAAGGAACTGGTGGCCCGGGCCATCTACAGCCACAGCGCGCGCGCCAAACAACCGTTCGTCGCCATCAATTGCGCCGCCATCCCGGAGAGCCTCCTCGAGAGCGAACTGCTCGGCCACGAGAAGGGCTCCTTCACCGGCGCCACGCAGCAGCGCATCGGCAAGTTCGAGCAGTGCAACCTGGGCACCATCTTCCTCGACGAGATCGGCGACATGCCGCTCGCCACCCAGACCAAAATCCTGCGCGTCCTCCAGTCCGGCACCTTCGAACGGGTCGGCGGCAACGAAACCGTGCGCGTCAACGTCCGCGTCATCGCCGCCACCAACAAACCTCTCGAACAGGCCGTGGCCAGCCGCGCCTTCCGCGAAGACCTGTTCTACCGCCTCAACGTGGTGCGCGTGCCGCTCCCCCCGCTTCGCGAACGCCGCGAAGACATCCCGCTCCTGGTCGACTATTTCCTGCGCCGTTTCGCGCGCGAATCCGGCCGTGCCCCCAAGGGACTCGTCCCCGAGGTCCTGCACCTGCTGGAAGCGCACTCCTGGCCCGGGAATGTGCGCGAACTCGAAAACGCGCTGCGCCGCGCGACGGTCGTCGCCACCGGAGAAACCCTCCTCCCGCGTGACCTGCCCCCCGAACTGTCCGCCCAGCCGCTGCGCGCCCCCCTCGCCCCCACCCCCCTCGCCTCGCCGGTCCCCAGTCCGTCCACGACGACGCCCCCCGCGCCCACGCCTGCGGACGCCCCGTCGCCCATCCCGGAAGGGAACCCCGACCTCGCCGCCCTCGCCAGCCAGCTCTTCCGCTGGGCCCGCGATCATCGGGAACTCAAGATCCTCCCCGCGGTCGAACGTGAACTGGTCATCGAAGCCCTCAAGGAAACACGCGGGAACCAAGTCCAGGCTGCCCGCCTGCTCGGGATCACCCGCGCCACGCTGCGCAAGCGGGTCGAGAAATTCGGGATCCGCCGCGACCTGATCATTCAATGACCGGCCCCGGCTGGCGGTCGCCCAACCCGCACGGGGGCTCTCCCCTTCGCACCGGATGAAAACCCGCCCCGTGCTCCTTATCGCCGGAGTCACCGCCGCCCTGTTTGTCGGGGCGCTCTTGCTGGCCATCCTGCTCGGCCGCACCCTCCAAAGCGCACGCGCGCAAGCCAACAGCGAGACGGCTCGCGCCCAGTTCGTCGCCCGCTGGCGCCCTCCCACCCTGCGTCCGGGCATCTCCCCGCTCCCCCCGCAGGTCCGGGGACGACTCGCCACCAATCAAACCACCCAGGTCCGACTCCCCGACCTGGGTCTGGATCTTCCGGGCTGGTCGGCGTCCTATGGAACTCCGGGAGCCGATACCATCGACGTCCTCGCCTTGCCCCCCGGCACCACCGATCCCGCCCCGCTATTCGCGCGCGTCCAACAGGACTACGACGCCTCCCCCGGCAACCAGGCCCTCCTGCGAGCGAGCGACCGGGTCCGACTCTCCCGGGTGTCGCCCCAGCGCGTCCTCGACATCTGGACGCTGCACGGCTGGATCTTCGTCTTCAGCGCCCCTACCGATCCCGGCACCGACTTCATCCGCGCTTGCCTCGAAGGCGTGAGCGCGCCCACCGGCGCCGCTCCCGCCCCCGTGCCCTTGCCTTGAAGACTGGGGTTGCTTCGGCTCGGCTCGGCTTCGTCGTCAGGCGCCCATGCCGTCTTCGAACGAGCCCGCCGCCACCGGGAAACACAGGTGATCGCGCGTGTACGCGATGCCGTTGGCGCTGGTGAAATCCAGGTCCTTGTGCGCGCTCTCCGCCTCCACCACCAGGGGCGCGGTCTTCGTGCCCATCAACTCGCAATACCGCCGAGGGTACCCGGCGAGAATGAGCATCTCCGCATAGCGCGGCATGTTCAAATCGCCGCTTGGCAGGTCGGTAAACTGCATGCCCCGTTTCGCCCAGTCCGGCTGCATCGCGCGCACCGGCAATCCCGGGCGCACGACGTGATTCTTCACGTGGGCCGCGTAAATGCGCTGCGCCACCGAGAGGAACCGCGCCTCGGAAGCCTCGCCTTCCCAACAGTGAGAGGGATCAGCGTTCACCCCGAGGCACGCGTCCCCATCACAAATCTGCACCAGCAGATGGAAATCATCAGCGCACATTGCAGCGGTGCCCGGGTGAATCTCGTGGCACAGCTTGATGCCGCGTTCGTTGGCCGCCTTGCGCAACTTGGCGGTCTTCTTCACGAAACGCTCCTTGCCCTCCTCGAGCAGGTCGTAGCCCGGCCCCTTCCAGAATCCCCAGGGATACCCGGTCGCCAACTCCCACCCGAAAGCCACCCCCCAGAACATGGGCATCACCTTCATCCCCAGCTCCGCCGAAAGATCCATCAGCTTGAGCAGGTAGCTCTCCGCCCATTTCTCGAGCTTCTCCGGCGTCATGGCCTGGGCCTCCGGCGGAATGAACGGATGCCCTGACTTCGTCCCCGTCCACGCACTGGTATGCACCCAGAAGGGGCAGTGCGACGAAATACCGTCCAGGGTCATCCCGCGCGACTCGAAGGTGTCGCGAATCTCCTTCGGCGATTTGAACAGCTTGCCGCCCTGCAACATGTAATTGCTCGGCTGCACGCCCGTCGCGCCCGCGCGCTTCGCGTAGTCCAGAAACTCGGCCAGACTCTTCCCACCGTGTTGAGCCCCCTCGATCGAAGGATGATAGCAGGCGTTCGCCATAATCGTTCCGTTAGAAATGCGTTGTCCGAATCGTTAGTCCCGTCGGTGCCCCAGCAATAAGGACCCGGCCCACGCTGTGCAACCCGGAAGTGACCGGAAGCTCCTCGGGAAGAGGTTTTCCACTCCGTTTCGGCACGGGGTCGTGCTCCAGGACTCGGTGCGACCCGGCCAACCCCGCATCCCCCCCCGCGCAAGGCGGCTGGTTGGGAACCGACCTGCGCTCTCGCCACCAGGGTCAACCCGCCGTCGGCGGCAACACACGCGCCGCTTCCTCCGCCGCGATCCGGGGCAACACGTCTTCGCGCGCGTACTTCACATCCCCGGGGAAATCGATTTCGGTCCACGGCATCCCCGTGATGTCCTCGTACCCAAACCGCCCCGCCCGCACCAACGCGCGCAGCACTTCGTCCAACGAATCCAGCCGTGCCTTGCCCGACGCCCGCATCTTGGTCTCCTGCATCAACAACGGAACATCCGCGGCGCTCAATTTGAAGAAGCCCACGGATTCCCCGACGCGCTCCGCCAATCCCACCCACTGCTTGCGCAGTTCAAAGGGTTTCCCGTCGCGAATGGGCGCCAGCACCGGATCATCGTCCGCTGTGGAATACGCGAAATCCACCAGCAGGGCGGAGGGATGTCTCGACCCGATCAGCCGCGGCAACATCTCCGGCCCATAGAGGACATCGCCATCCATCAGGAGCAGCCCATCCCGCGCCGCCTCGATATCGGGGAACGAGCACAGCATGCTGATCACGCTGCCCTCGCCAAAATCCGGGTTGAACCGCTCCTGCAGCTCCAAACCATAGACGCGGGAAAGCCCGGGCAGGGCCGTCGCCACCACCTCGTGACAGTGCCCGGTCACCACGGTCAACCGCTTCACCCCCACCGCCGCCAAACGCTGGACATGCCGTTCCAGCAAGGTCTCCCCCCCCACTTCGGTCATCACTTTGGGCTGGTGCGCATAGCCCGCACCCAGCCGGGTGGCCCGTCCGGCCGCATAGATGATGGCGTTCATTCGGGGGATTCCTCCTGGCGATCGCCGGAAAACAACATGGCGCGGACGTTACGAGACGATGGAGAACCACGCAACCCACCCGTTTTGCCCCTCGGAACCACCCCGTGGCGACGCGTCGGGACCCGCCCTCTTCCCCACACGCCAGCCCTCGTGTTACTCCTCACCCCACCATGGGCCCGCCTCTCCCCCCCCACTCCGAGACCGCGCCCGCCCCGAAAACCCAACCGTTCCCCAGGCAGTCACCCTCCGTCCCCCCGTCCTCACGCACACATGCCCCTCGTCCCCAACCGCGCACCCACCAGCGCCTGACCGGCCTCGCTCTGTCCCTGGCCGCCGCCCTTCTCTCCGAACACACCGTCGTCGCCGCCGCGGAGGCCTCCGTTCCCTCCCTCCACCGGATTCGCTGCACGGTGATCCTCCAGACGCGCCCGGATCGGCTCTACTGCTACGCGTCCAATCAACCCTTCCGCGTGGTCCTCAAGTCGCCCGCGTCCTTCGCGCACGGCGAGGAGTTCCTCGCTTCCAGCCCGCAACTCGTCAGCAATTGGGTGGAAACCGTCCCCACCCTGTTCCACGCCGAGGTCGAGCGTCTGGGCGTGACCAACCTTCCCCCTCCGCGAGTCACCACGCCGGATCTGATCCTGGAACAAAACCTCAACTACCACCGCGTGGCGCTCCGCGGTCGCGTCGCGTCCCACGAATGGATGAAGTTCCTCGACCACCATATCGAGGTGGTCGTGGTCGAAGGCGAAGGCCGCCCGTTCCGCATCAACGCGCTTCACTATTCCGATACCCGGAACCAATGGCCCGTCGGCACCCAGATCGAAGCCATCGGACTCTCCTTCATTGAGACCTTCGCCCCGCTGCGCGGTCCCGAAGTGCAGATCGATGTCGAGGACCTCACCGAATGCCGGATTCTGCAACCCGCTCCGTGGCTGACGCTCGACGTCGCGCGACGCCTGGTGATCGTCGGAGGCGGGTTTCTCCTGATGGGCGGGCTCTGGCTCCTGCGCGAGCGGCGCCAGGTCACCCGCCTCTCCGCCGCCCAACACACCGTCCGCCAACTCAACGCCGACCTGGAGCGGCGCATCGAGGATCGCACGCGCGAACTCCGCGAAGCCAACGAACGGTTGCGGAGCGAGGTCGGCGCCCGACAACAGGCGGAAGCCGGACTCCGCGATGCCCTCGCCGCCGAGCGCGAACTCGGGGACCTCAAAAGCCGGTTCGTGTCCATGGTGTCCCACGAATTCCGCACGCCCCTGGCCATCGTCATGAGTTCGGCGGAAATCCTGCACGCCTACCTCGACCGGCTCCCCCCCTCCAAACGTGCGCGGCATCTCGAGGACATCGTCTCCGCGGCGGGGCACATGGGCCGGATGGTCGACGAGGTGCTCTTCCTCGGCCGTCACCAGGCCGGTCGCACCACCTGCCAGCCTGTCCCCCTCGACCTCGCAGCGTTCTGCACCACCCTGACCGCCGAGGTGCTCGCCGCCACCCACGAACGTTGCCCCATCCGTTTCACCGCGCCCGACAACCTCCCCCAGGCCGTCGCCGACCCGGATCTGCTTCGCCATCTCTTCACCAATTTGCTCACCAACGCCGTGAAGTATTCGCCCCCGCAATCGGAGGTGACGTGGCAGCTGCAGGCCGAAGCAGACAGTGCGGTCTTCATCGTTCGTGATCAGGGAATCGGAATTCCCGAGGAAGACCTGCGCCAGCTGTTCACCGCCTTCCATCGCGGCGCCAATGTCGGCCAGACGAAAGGCACCGGACTCGGCCTGGTGATCGTGAAATCCTGCGTCGACCTCCACCACGGCACCATCACCGCCGAGAGTGCCCCGGCCCGCGGCACGACGTTCGAGGTGCGGATGCCCATCCTGAGATCGCGGCTTGCCGAAGGCCCTGCCCCGAAGCCAGCCCACGAACCCAACCCGGAAGCGCCCCCCTGAACCATCCCCGCTCCCTCCCGCTCCCTTGCCTTGGTTTCCCGTCACACGACCGGACGCCCCCACCGATCGCAAATCTCGCGCAGCGCCCGCAGGCGGTCCCACGCGACGCCTGCCAGAAAGGAACGACGCGCCGTGGCGTCCGCCGTCACCGCCTCGTTCCAGACCGATCGCCCCGCCATCACCCCGCTGGATCCGGCCTCGCACGCCACCCGCGCCTGGCGCAGGAACACGTCGTCACTCACCCCCGCCGAAAGCAACACCCAGGGCACACACGACGCCGCAGTCACCGCCTCACACGCCCGCCGCCAATGACCTTCATCCGGGTTCTCCGCCGCGTGGACCGGGAATTCCGCCTTCAGAATGTCCGCCCCCAACGGCGTCAGTCGTCGCGCCGTTTCCACCACCACCCGCTCGCGCTCCGCCGTCGGCAATGGCACCGCGGGCGAGGCCGGGTCATAGGACAACGGCTCCAAAAACAGGGGAATCTCCTCCTCCGCGCACGCCGCCCCCACCTCCGTCACCAGGGCCTCAACCTCCCGCGCCTGGGCGGTGTCCGGATGGTAGTACACCAGCAACTTCACGCCGGCCGCGCCACTGCGCGCGATGCGCCGAACGCTCCAGCCCTCCGCCAATCCGGTCTTCAAAATGGCCGGATCCCCGGTCGATCCCGTATCCAGCGCGATCAGCAGCCCGGTCGAGCCTGACAACGCGCCGGACTCCACACACGCCGCCAGACCCAGCTCCGGATCCAGCAGGATCGCGGTGCCACCGGCTCCCAGGGTGCGTACGATATCGCGTTTCACCTCCGCCAACACCCCGTCCACCGTCTCGGCCGCGCACTCCTTCGCCAGCCGCCGTCGCAACGGACCGCGATGGTCCACCGCCAACACCGTGAACGCACCGCTCGCCCCCGACGCCTGCTGCAGCCGCCGCCGTTTGCCCAAGGTCATGCCGCTCATGAATGATGGATCGGATCGTTCGCCCGCTCGATGCCTCAACCGTTTCACCACGCGCGCTCGATCGATCGCCGCTTCCACAGGAACTCGAACATGTTCCCCTCGTGCGGTTGATCCCACGAGATCTTCATGGTCGATACCGGGCCGATGTTCAACCGTTCGATCTCGGGGTACGCCTCGAGCTGCGCAATGAACCCGGGATCCCTCGTGATCGCACTGCAGGCCAGGGTGTAGCCCAGGTGCTGCAGCATCTCCGACTGCGGGCACTCCACCACGCTGGCATACGGACACAAGAACTCGCGGTTCGCCAACGGGTGCGCAAACGAGTCGCAGCGCACGATGGTCGGCAACAGATACGTGCCGCCTTCAAACACCACCTTCCGTGGTCCACCCCGATGCGCCGCCGTGGCGTCCTCCGCCCCCGGTGTCTTCAAGCCTTCCTCGATCTGCGCGTCGATGAACTCCGCCATCTTGGGATTCGCGAACCCCGACAGCCGCGCCTTCTCGTCCTCGGGCCGGGTCGGTCGGATGGGACCCAACCGCCGCGCCA
>JADLFD010000495.1 GCA_020845805.1 Verrucomicrobiales bacterium
GACGCCACATCGCCCAGCATCCACATGAGGATGTCGAGCGAGTGCGTGCCCAGATCGCCGAATCCACCCACGCCGGCCTGGTCGACGTCGGCCATCCAACGCCAGGAGTTCGGCAGGTCGTTGGGCTTCTCGTCGAACCAGCCACCCAGGGAACCGCTATGGCAGTTCCATCCCGAGGCGCGCGTGATGGTCCCGAACGCGCCCGCCCGAATCTGTTCGCGCAGGAACAGATGCTTGGGATCCATGCGCATGAAATACCCGGTGGTGAAGAGCAGTCCGGCCGACTCGATGGCCCGGGCCATGGCCAGACTCTCCGCGGCGGTGATGCCCAGGGGTTTCTCGACGAATTGATGCTTGCCCGCCTTCGCCGCCGCCTTGACCAGCGCCGGATGCCGGTTGGTCTCAGAACAAATCACCACTCCCTGCACCTGCGGGTCGGCCCAGATCTTCTCCAGATCATCCACCACCTGCGCGCCCAGTTCGCCGCCGCGCTTCTCCGCGCGTACCCGCTGGTGATCCCACGCGTACTTCACCGAGACGTCCGCCCGCCCCTTGAGGAGATTCACGAAGCTCGGGGTGTGAATGTGCGCGCAGCCAACCAGGGCCAGCGTGATCTTCCCCTCAGCGGCAAATACCGGCGACGAGGCCGTGGCCAGGGCGGCGCCCGCGAGGGCCGTGGTCTTGAGGAAGGTCCGACGATCAGAGGTGGGATTCATGGGGTGTTTGAACGTAGTGCGCATCCCATAGCGCACCCACGGCGCTCCGCCCAGCCCGGAGTGGCACGATGCCCCACGCACGGGGTCCGGACTCCCGCTCACCCAGCCTCCTCCCGCGGGCGCGCAGGTGCCGCGGAGTGGATCCCCTCGCGTCGGCCCGTCAGCTCCCGGAACAGCCAGGCCCGCGCATAGATCCAATGGCGCTTCACGGTAGGCACCGAGAGCCCCATGGCCAGGGCGGTCTCTTCAAAGGTGAGCCCGCCAAAATACCGGAGCTTCACCAACTGGGCCTTGCCCGGATCCTGCGCCGCGAGCTGTTCCACGGCCTCGTGCACGAACAGCAGTTCCTCGTCGGGCCCCGGCGCTTCGAGAGCGAACTCCTCCCACTCCACGCGCTCCTGCCCGCCCCCGTGTCGCGCCGCGCGCCGCCAGCGCGCGCGGTCGATGAGGATCCGGCGCATGGCCTCCGCCGCCGCGGCAAAAAAATGAGCCCGGTTCGCCCAGCCCGCAGGATCCTGGTTGGCGAGCCGGAGGTAGGCTTCATGCACCAGCGCGGTCGCCTGCAGCGTGTGACCCGGCGGCTCGGCCGCCATGCGCGCCCGCGCCAGCTGTCGCAGCTCGTCGTACAGCACCTGAAGCAGCGCCTCGGCGGAACCGGGATCCTTCGGCGGCGAATCCGCCCCAGGCTCGTGGTCACTCGTCATGATGCGTGGACGGGTTCGATTGGATCTCCACCCCCTGCCGGAGTCCAGCGTCTCTCCGCCCCCGCAGCATCCTGCCACGGGGGCGACGAAACCCCACCTCAAGGTCCGTTCCCACCCGATCCTACTCAGGTCGCACGGCGGTGGCCGGCTCCTTGTGGAACGCCGTCTCGCCCGTGAAGAACTCCTCCTCGTCCCGATGCTGGCGGAGGAATCGTTGCAGTGCCTCGGTGCTCGCCGTGAGCACCAGCTCGTCTTTGTCGCGTTGGTCCGGCTCCTCGGCCGAGGGAATGAACGCGTGTTCCAACTCAGTCGGATGCGCTCGAAGCCGTTTGGCCATCCATTCCGGATTCAATGTCGTGAGCTTCAAGGTCGCCCCCAGTTCCACCACCCGAAACAGGTGATGGGCGGGAATCGTGCCCACGGTGCGCGTCTTGGAGAACAGATCCAGGAACAACGCATCGCCCAGGCGGAACGCGCGCGCCTCGTAT
This sequence comes from Verrucomicrobiales bacterium, assembly GCA_020845805.1. GTDB lineage: Bacteria > Verrucomicrobiota > Verrucomicrobiia > Limisphaerales > CAIMTB01 > CAIMTB01. The sequence goes on from JADLFD010000495.1 coordinate 1,909, forward strand.
TGGTGCTGCTCCTTATCGTCACGGATCGACAGGTCGAAGGTCTTCTCGCCGGTCGCCGTGAACTTCCAGACCGCGTCGTCCTGGTCCGGGGTGTCCCCAGGCCCGCCCCCTTCACGCCAGACTCCTGCCAGCCCGGGTTCCGAGACGAGATCAGCAGGTTGAAAGAACGGCTGGAGTGACCGTTGCCAACAGCCGGTGAGCAGCATTGCCAACAAGCACAACCCACTGAAGGCCAAGAGGGTCCGGGGTCGCAGAGCATGGATGTCGTACGTTTTCATAGGAGGTTCAATTTGATCCCTTCCGCTCTTCAGTGCGAAATGGCGCAAAGAAAAGGATCAGGAAAATCATCGGCTCACCCCATGGCTGCTCCGCCTTCCGTCGAAACCGTCTTCGCCGATGCCCTGGAGCGGCTCACGCCCGAGGCTCGGCAACGGTTTCTCGACGAAGCGTGCGCCGGTCATCCGGACCTCCGTCGCGAGGTCGAGTCGTTGCTCCGAGCCCACGAGCAAGCGGCCAGCTTCCTCGGCCAGCCGCCCGATCCGAGAGAGGATCAAACGGTCCCCGCACCGCCCCACCGAGCAGCGCCCTCCCCCGGTTCCACGCCCGCACTTCCGTCGATCGCCGGGTTCCGCGTCGAACACCGGCTCGGCGAAGGAGGCGTGGGCACCGTCTTTGGAGCGTGGGACGAAAAACTCCACCGTCGGGTGGCCATCAAAACGCTTCACGGCTTCCCCGACGCCGAAGCGCGCCGCCGTATTCTGGACGAGGCCCGCAAGCTCGCCGCACTGCGCGATCCCGCCATCGTCACCGTCCATGCCGTGCTGGACGAACACGAGCCGCCCGCGATCGTCATGGAGCTCGTCGAAGGCTACGCCATCGACCGCGCCACGGAGTGCTACACCTTCCCGCAGAAGGCACGCGTCCTTCAGGAAGTCGCGCGGGCGCTCGCCGAAGCCCATGCCCGCGGCATCCTCCACCGCGACCTGAAGCCCGCCAACGTGCTGGTGACCCCCGGCATGAAGCCCGTCATCCTCGACTTTGGCCTCGCCTTGTCGTTGCCCGAAGGCGAACAGGCCGGACGCGGATTCGAAGGCACGCCACTCTACGCCTCGCCGGAGCAGGCGCGCGGCGCTCCAGTCACACCGGCATCGGACGTCTTCTCGTTCGGCAGTCTGATGTACCGGGTGCTCACCGGGACGGTTCCCTTCCCGGGCACCCACCTGACCGAGGTCCTCGGCGCCATCGCCCGCGCCGAGCCGCCGTTCCTGCGCGAGGTCGCGCTCGGGGTGCCCACCGATCTCCAGGCCATCTGCCTCGCCTGCCTGGCGCGTCGCGCAGAGGACCGCCCCACCTCACGACAACTGGCCCTCGAGCTCGGACGCTACCTCGCAGGCGAACCGATTCGGCTCCGGCCCGCCCTTTATTCCGACATCCTGCGCCGTCGTATCAGCGAGTACGCCAATGATCTCCAGACCTGGGAACAGCAGGGGATGATCTCCACCGACGAACGCGATCGGTTGCAGCTGGTCCATCGCCGCATCCTGGCCGACGAGGATCACTGGCTCATCGACACGCGCCGACTCACCCTCGCGCAGACGATCCTCTACACCAGCACGTGGCTGGTGGTCATTGCCTCCACGCTGTTGGTCTGGCTGATCCGCGACGAGGTCTCCCCCATCCTGCGCTGGTTGCTACCGAGCCTGAGCTCCCTGGCGCTCGTGACCCTCGGACTGCGCGCCGCCGCGCGGCACGAGGCCCTGGCTTCCGCCGCCTTTCTCGCGGGAGCCGTGCTGTCGGTGGTCCCCACCACCCTCTCCCTGCTGGCCGAGGGCGGGGTGTTAGGGACCCGGGCCGAAGGCGTGACCCAGCTGTTCGACTCCGGCTTCACCAATCCGCAGATGCTGGCGGCCAATCTCTTCGGCCTAACGCTCTCCGCCTTCGCCTGGTGGCGACTCCGCATGACGGGCTTTGCCTGGACCACCTGCGTCCTGGGCGCGGCGTCCTTCCTCTCGGCGTTGCTGCTGGTCAACTGGCTGGGCCAGGAACCCGAGGTCATGGCCCTCTGGCTCCTGCCCCTCGTCGGGTTCACCGGGCTGGCGTTGAGATTCGAGCGCACCGGGCGGGTACGCTGGGCTCTGCCCTATCACGTCCTCGCCCTCGGCGTCCTGATCGGCGCCCTGGACGTGATCGCCACCCAAGGCCCTACGCCGGCCTTGTTCGGGATTTCCCCCGTGCCCACGGGCTTTCTCACGGAAGACCGGCAGAGGTACCTGTCCCTGGCCTTCAATGGCCTGGTGTTCCTCGGCCTGATGTTCGCGACCGAGAACGCGCGCAGTCTCGACCTGCGCCGGGGCAGCCGGATCCTCGAGATCGCCGCCCTCGCCCACGTGCTGGGCGCGCTTTACCAGAACGCGCAAGCGGGACGACACACGCCAGAGGTGAAGGGGGACGTCGCCCTCTACCTGGGAGCGGTGGCGTTGTTCCTCATCCTGGGACCGTGGTGCTCGCGGTGGCGGATGCTGGTGGGCGCACTCACCGGACTGGCGCTGGGCAGCTATCTGCTGCTGGATCTCGCGCTGGTCCCGCGGCAGCCGTTTATCGTGGCGCTGGGAACCCTGGGCCTGGTCACGGCCGTGGCTGCCTACCTTTATCTCGTGGTCGGTCCGCGGCGACGCGGGTGAATCTCGCTCGGGGCGCCCATCGCCGGCGCGAGGCGCCCCGGCAGGACGATGCTCAGCCCCAGGTCACCGGCACCGAAAGCACCTGGCCGGTACGGCTGGTGTAGAACAGCTGGCGGCGGTCGCGCCCGAACTCGTGCACCAGCTTGGTGATCTTCACGTCGTAACAGCAGTACTCCGCGATGTCCATCAACCGGCCTTCCTTGTACCAGCGCAAAGCCTGCAACCCGTCCGCCGTCTTCTCCGCGCCCAGTGTCGCCGACGCCACGGAATCCAGCGTCAACCGATGGTTCAGGGCCTTCTGGAGTTCGATCAGCAGATCCAGGGACGGCACCTGTTCCAGGTCGAGAACGGTGTAGCCGTGCAGCACTTCGTAATCGAACCGGATGTGGTTGAACCCCACCACCAGGTCCGCGCGGCGCAATTCCTCGATGAGTTGGTTCACCTCATCCTCGCCATAGATGCGATACCCGCCGCGCACCGTGCTGTAGGTCACCCCAATGCTCATGCGCATGTCCCGGATCCGGTGCCAGCCACCCACTTCCTCGGCGGACTTCTGCGTTTCCAGGTCGAAGTAGACGATGTTCTTCACGCGTGACCGCCCCAGGGTGCGAGGTCCGCACGGGAATGCCAGAGGGATCTGGCATCCCCCGGCGGAAGTCCGTAGCCTTCACGCCAGCCCGAACGGTAAAGGGCTACCATGGCGCACGACGAAACCACGGCGCGACGGCAGGAGGAGGATAGCAGGCTGAAGATTTACCTGCTGCCCAACCTCATGACCGCGGGAAACCTCTTCTGCGGGTTCCTGGCCCTCACGCGCATCGTGGAGGCCGATCTGAGCGCCCCGGGCTTCGAGGCGGTGATCCGTGAAGCCCTGTTCTTCATCCTCCTGGCCTGCATCTTCGACCTCCTCGACGGGCGCGTGGCGCGCATGGGCGGCCTGGAAAGCCCGTTCGGACGCGAGTTCGATTCGCTGGCCGATGTGGTGTCCTTCGGGGTCGCTCCCGCATTTCTGGTGCACCGGATCGTCCTGGCGGATGTGTTCGTGCTGCACCCGGAGTTCGGCTGGTTCATCGCCTCCATCTATCTGCTCTGCGGCGCGTTCCGCCTCGCCCGGTTCAACGTCATCGCGACCTACGCCGGCACCGGGGGCAGCAAGGAATTCACCGGGTTTCCCATTCCCGCCGCGGCCGGCGTGGTGGCTTCCCTGACCTTGTTCATCCTCTGGCTCGAGGAGAAGGAGTTCGCCAAGGGGTGGTGGCGCTATCTGATCCCCATCATCCTCGTCTTCCTGTCGATCATGATGGTCAGCCAGGTCCGTTACCCGGCCTTTAAAAACATCAACTGGCGCACCTCAACGCCCTTCACCAAGGCCATTCTCATCCTCGCCCTGGTCGGGGTGTTCCTCATTCTTTGGAAAAAAGTCCTCCCGGTCGTACTGCCCCTGGTGTTCACGCTCTACCTGCTCTATGGGTTCGTGCGGCCGCACATCTCGCGGCGCATGCGGCAGGAGATCGAATACGAGGACGATGAAGACCACGAGTCCGACAAGGCCCCCCCACGCTGAACGCGGTCAAACCTGACATGACCGACCTCAGCGCCCTCTTCATGCCGTGGGCCACCGGGCTCCTGGCGGGTTACCTGGCCTGCATCCCCGTCGGCCCGGTCAACGTCACCATCATCAACGAGGGCGCGCGCCGCGGTTTCCGACACGCCTTCTTCGTCGGCCTCGGCGCGGTGGTGATGGAGATGATCTACTCCACCATCGCCTTCGCCGGATTCGCCCAGCTGTTCACCTCGCCCTGGCTGCGCGCAGTCATGGAGCTCGTCAGCTTCGTGGTGGTCACCGCCATCGGAATCAAATACGTGCTCACCCGGCAAATGCCCATCACCCCCCACGCCGTCGAGGTGGTGGAACAGCGTCTGCACCCGCACACAGCCTTCATGACCGGCTTCGTGCGCGTCCTGGGCAACCCCGCCACCCTGCTGTTCTGGATCGCCTTCGCCGCCGCCGCGGTGGCCCACGAATGGGTCGATCAGGAATGGCCCACCAAGACCGCCGCCATCGTCGGCATCGGGCTCGGTGCCCTCGCCTGGTTCTCCAAGCTGGGCTACGCCGTGTCCCTCGGCCATGGCCGCTTCTCCGAACGCGCCCTCCTGCGCACGGCGCACATCTCCGGCGCCCTCCTCATCGCCGCCGGATTATTCATGGGTGGACGCCTCGTGGTCGCCCTCGCCAAACACCGCTCGCAGCAAGCCGAGAAACGCAAGGTGGCCGAAGTGATCCGCGCCGACGCCTCCAATGCGGTCGCCGCCGCCGATGCCGCCCCTCCCGGACCCGGCGTCACTCCCGCAGATGCAGCGGGCGGTCGTTCCGTTGCGCCTGCCACCGCCCCGTAGCCTCCGCATCCAGCGACCCATCATCCCGCAGCAGCAAGGCCCGCCGCCGGGCGGGCTCCGCCCCCTTCACCGGTTCCCAACGCGCCCCCACCTCCCTCGCCGCTGCCGCCCGCGCCTCTTCCGGCCCCACGAAATCGTAGGCCACACCGCGCATCGCCGGATCCCCACGCAGCGACCGGTGCGCCACGAATCGAACCGCCGAGTACGGATCCTCCCATAGTCGCCCCAGCAACGGCGCCATCCAGTCGGTGCCCGAAACACGACGCGCCGGCTCCCAGCCAAAGTGCCAGGCCCATAGGATCCGTTCCCCGGCGTCTCCGGACAGCAACCCGATCACCGCCGCCGATTCCTCGCGCGCCAGGCGCGGATCCGTGGGCGGTTCCTGTCCGTACCACGCCTTCAAATGGCCGGCAGTCCAGCCCAGGGAACGGTCCAGATGGCGGAGGTTGCACGCGTTGGGA
>JADLFD010000496.1 GCA_020845805.1 Verrucomicrobiales bacterium
CTCCGGACGTCGCCCTCCTGCGAATCTCAACCGACGGACGCTCCGAATCGTTCCCCACCCTGCCTGCCGCGCTCGCGCACGCCGCACCCCACGACATCCTCGAACTGGCCTTCGACGGACCGCTCGTCGTGAGCCCGGTGTCCCTTCGCGGGGTCCCGTTAACCCTGCGCGCGCAGCCCCCGTTCCGGCCCCAGCTCATCAACGCCTCCACCTCCGCCCCGCTCCTGACGACGGACGCCTCGTTGGCCCTTGAGGGGATCGAGTTCCGCTCGAGCGAAGCCGACGCCGACGAACGCGCGTTGGCACGGGAGCTTCTGCAGGCGGACTCCCCGACCCGAACCCGCGTGACCCAGGCCATGTACGCACGCCTGGAGGGCGCGCCTCCCGGGCCGGCACTCATCGAAGCCAGCGGCGCGGAATTCACCGCCTCCCGATGCCGCTTCGTCAACCGGCTCGCGGGCGGAAGTCCGTTCGACGGGATCGGGCTCACCCACTTTCGTACCGCGGAGTTATTCGACTGCGAAATCTACAATCTCGGCGGCCGCGCAATCCGCGCCCGGTTCACCCCCCGTCACGGGACCACCCCCCATCTCGTGCTCTCCAATTGCGTGGTGTTCGCCTCTCAGCCCTTCGCGCTCGCCGTCCCTCCCGGCTTGGCCGGTCGACTGCATCTCGCGCACTCCACCATCGCAGGCTTACGACTGGTGGCCTGTCGCTCGGGCACCCAACTGGTCGTCGATGCGCAACACAATCTGCTCGCCACACGTCATTGGTTCTCCTTTGCGCCCGCCGAGGAAAACCTCCCCGAACGGGTCACCTGGTGGGGCGTGGGCAACGCCGTCGCGGATCCTTTCGGTTCGCCCCCCGCGGATCCTGCACTGCCCGCCTGGCTGTCCCAGGGTTCCCAGCGCGTCACCGCCCCCTTTGCCTCCCGAATTCTGGAACCCAACTCAGCTCCACGCCTGCAGCCCGCTGACTTCCGCCTCGCGCCAGAAGCCGGCGCTCCCGATCTGCCGGCACCGGGCATCCTTCCCACCGCCGTAGGGCCCGCGGGCGTCCGCACCAAGCCTGTCGTGCGCCAGATCGATCACCTGCTCCTCGCCTCGCCCCAACCCGCTGATCTGTTCCAGCTGTTCACCGAGACGTTCCGACTCCCCACCGCCTGGCCGATGACCTCGTATGGCGGATTTGCCAGCGGCGGAGTCGCCCTGGGTAATGTGAACCTGGAAATCCTCAGTGCCTCACCCTCCGCTGCGAGCCCGAAAGCCTCCCGATTCCGAGGGTTCGCCCTCGAGCCGGAGCCGCTCAAACTCTGCCTCCCGGAGCTCGACGCCCGTCAGATCCGTCACGGGGCCCCCAGCCCGTTCCGGTCGCGGAAGCCGGCGGAGTTGATGTCGACGCTTTGGACCACGGTGTCCTTGCCCGAGGTCTCCAGCGATCACGTCGAGATTTTCCTCTGCGAATACACGGAGAACGTCGTGGCGCGCCGCCGCAGGCTGGCGGAGGAACTGCAAGCGCGCGACGGCGGTCCCCTGACCATCCTTGCTGTCCAGGAAGTGTGGTACGGGACGCGTCACGCAACACGGATGAGGGAGCAGTGGCAGCGGCTGCTCGCACCGGCTCATGGGCCGAGCCCGCAACAGGACACGATCCGGATCGGGCCGGGTCCCATGGTCCGGGTGATCCAGGCTGACGAGGAGGCCATTCAAGGACTGGTGCTCCGAGTCCAATCCCTGGCGAAGGCGCGACAGTTCCTCGCCTCCCACGGCCTGCTCGGCACGGACCAGCCGGATTCCGTGCTCCTGGCGGGTCCCCTGCTGCAAGGTCTCCGCATCACCCTGGTCGAGACCGCGCCGTGAAAGCGATGGACGCACGAGGATGGGCTCGTCGACCTCTGTCGTCTGACGCCGCCCCACCTCGTCCGACGGAGCCACGCCTCCTGGCTCTGCGTCTGCCTCGCGACGTCGAGCCGCTCACTTCGGACGGAATGATTTGTCGGGATACTTTGGCGCCGGCGGAACGGGACGCGGGTCACGCTCAATCAGCTCCTGCAGATGCTTTACCGCGGCTTCCAACTGGGAGTCCGTGCCACGAAACGTTGCGTGCGGCAGGTTGTCCACGACGACATCGGGATCCACGCCATGGCCTTCGATCAGCCACGCGCCCTCCGGACCATAGACGCCAGTTTCAGCCGCGGTCGCCATGCCGCGGTCCACGAGCCAACGTTCGGCGCTCAACCAGATTTCGCCTCCCCAGGTCCGGGTTCCGATCACCTTGCCCAGGCCCAACCGGCGGAATCCCTCGCTGAACGCCTCCCCATCGCTGGCGGTGAACTCGTTGCAGAGCACCACGAGATGCCCGCGGAACGCGTACTGCATGTTCCACACCGGCTCGCCCAGTCTTCCCTGCCAGTAGAACCACGCTTTGCGCAGGAGCTTGCCCAGGATCCACGAATCAATGTTCCCACCGCGGTTGTGGCGCACGTCAATGATCAGGCCCTGACGCTGGAACACGGGGTAGTAGTGTCGCGCCCATTCCGCGATGTTCTCCGCGCCCATGGCACGAAGATGGACATAGCCTATCCGCCCTGCCGACATCCCCTCCACCTGCTCCCGCCGTGTCAGTTCCCACTCGTCGTAGCGCAGCTCATCGGCTTGCTCCGGAGTGATGGGAGTCACGATGGTCCGCCGCGGTTTCTCGTCCGTGCGTGACCGCACCTCGAGCAGCACCTGTTTCCCCGCTTGCTGCCGCAGGAGCACCGAAGGATCGGGCACGCCCAGGGTGGACCGCCCGTTGATTGAAAGAATCACGTCCCCGGGCTTCACGCCTACCCCGGGTTTCGCCAGTGGGGAATGCTCGCCGGGATAATCGGGATCGGCACGATGTATGTGCTCCACCCGCCACCCTCCCCCCGCTGCATCGAGAGCAAGACGGGCTCCCAGTTGTGCGGGAACCACACGGTCCAGACCCTGCCGCTCGTCGCCGGCCCGGACGAAGATATGCAAGGCTGACAGCTCGCCGACCATCTGGGAAAGCACCTGGCTGAGTTCTCCACGATCGCTGACGCGATCCACCAGCGGCAGGTATTTCTGCCGGATGGCCGGCCAGTCCACCTGGTGCATGCCGCGGTCATAAAAATAGTCGCGCATCATGCGCCACGCCTCGGTGTAGATCTGCCGCCATTCCTCCCGCGGCTGAACCGAGAGCGTCCACCCGCCGATGTTGATCTTCTCCTCGAGCTTCACGGGCGCGGCGGCATCGGCAGCCACCACGTAGAACGCGTCCTCCTTGCGCACCATGATCTTCTTGCCGTCTGCCGAAAACTCGAACGCCTGCACGTCCTCGGCAAAGGTCTTGGGCTTGGGATCCTTGGCGGTGATCTCCATCTGCTTGAGATGCCGCTTCCCCTCAAAGGACGTGTCGCGTGACGCCCAGAACAGGTGCTTCGGCGTGACCTGCAATTCGGAAAAATTACCCGAAGCCACCGGCACCTCGAACAACCGTTCCGAAATGCCTTCCAACTCGATCACCACCGGGTTCACAGCCGGCTTGCTACCGGCACCGACGGCCGCCGCGTGGGCCGGTGTCCCGGATCCGGAGGCCAGCGTGTTCGTCCCGGCCGAGGCGCTCGCCACCGCATTGGTATCGGCCACGACCGGCGCGTTCGTTCCGGGTGTCGCGTCCTTGGCCTTCTCCCCGGCCTCCTCCGGATTCAGCTCATCGCGCGGCGCGAACGGCGATCGCAACCCCGACGTCAGCGCGATCTGATAGATCTTCGTGGTCTCGACGAAGTACGGCTCGGGTTGGAGATGTCCCCAGGGGGCACGGACCATCGACCGGAGATTTCGATCGCTCAGGAAGTAGAGCCACTTTCCGTCGGGCGACCAGGCCGGATCATAGCTGTTCACGCGCTCGCTGGTCAGGGTGGCGCGCTGTTCCCCGTCCGGCCGGTACAGATGCAACCGCGCATAGCCGTTGGTCGCCTCGCTGGCATAGGCCAGCCACTGGCTGTCCGGCGACCACGAGAAATCGGTCAAGGTGCCGGTCGAGGAACTGGCGACGAGCCGGGTCTCGCGCTTCTCGACGTGGTGGATCCAAAGCTTCTGGTCCTTGTCCCCGAAGGCAATCCAGGAGCCGTCCGGGGAAGGTGTGCCCGGGAAGCGGAACACGGTGCCATTGGTCGTGAGTTGCACCGCCGGACTCAGGCCGTCCGCGGCCAACCGCCAGAATTCCAGTTCGCCGCTTTCATCGGAGAAGGCCAGGACGGACTTGCCGTCCGGCAGGAAGCGGGCGCTGCGATAACGGACGCCGGCGGGGCGCGGAATCTCCACCAGGCGCCCTTGCTCGACCGGCACCACGAACACTTGTCCGCGCGCGGTCAGCACGATCCGGTCCCCCTTGGGCGACACCCGGGCGTCGCTCAGGTAGTCCATGGGTTTCGCCACCCACTTTTCGCGCAGCTGATCGAAGTCCGAGGTCAACGTGATCGGGACGAGGCGATCCTCCGCGGTGGCGAGATCATGCCAGCGCAGGTCGGCACCCAGTTGATAAGCCACTCGACCCTCGTGGAGCGACGCGCTCTGGATATCCAACTCCTTATGCCGGGTATGCTGACTCAGGTCCGAACCATCGGCCTTCATGGACCAGAGATTCATGATACCATCGCGGTCGGACAGGAAGTAGAGCCGATCCTTCCACCACATGGGGTTCTTGCTCGTGCCGCGATAGTCCGCGGTCAGGGGCACCGCCTCCGCGTCACGCTCCGCAAACCGCCATAGGTTCTGCGCGGTGCCGCCCTGGTATCGTTTGGTGCTGCTGCCCTGCCAGGGGAGACGGGTGAAGAACAGCGTGGGACCATCAGGTGAATACGAACCTTCCGCCGCCTGCGACAGGGGCACCAGGTCGTGGGCACCCGACACCGGATCCAGGGCCGCCAACTGCGTGTTGGGCAGGCCGGAAAAATCCTCAGTGCTGAAGAGCACCCGGGCCTCGTGAGTCCAGCCCACCACGCGGGCCGACCCTCCCAGAAAGGTGCGCCGGATCGGCAAGCCACCTGCCAACGGCATGGTGTAGACCTCGCGCGGCCCTTCGTACTCGGCCGAAAACGCCACCGTGGTGCCGTCGGGCGACAACGCCGCGTTGGCCTCCGTGCCGGGATGGGTGGTCAGGCGCTGGGCCAGGCCGCCGCTGACCGGGACGCGCCACAGATCTCCCTCGGAGGTGAAAACCAGGGTGTCCCCATGCAACGCGGGATACCGATGATATCCCTGGCTTCGTTGCGCGGGCGAGGTCGAGGCGCAGAGAAAAAATGCCAGCGTCGCCAACGCCGCCCAAAGCAGGCGGGGGCGGAGGCGAAGGCGTAGTCGGGGGAGAACGCGTTCCACGGTGCGATAAACTGGCGCAGGCGTCCGAGCCTCGGCGAGACCAAAGCGCACTCTGCTGACGCCGGTCTATCTCCCTGGCCGCGCTTCTGGATGTCTGGCGAGAATCGCTCGCAAGCGCTGCACCACTTCGGGTTGCTCCGAAGCCAGGTTGCGCCGCTCCTGCGGGTCGGTTTCAAAATCATACAACTCCCATGCCGCCGACTCCGCCGGGGCGCCCGGCACCTTCCACTCCACCAATCGATGGCGCTCGGTGCGGATCGCGCGCCCCATGCGATCCCCGCGGGGATAGCAGTGATAGGCGTGATCGCGCAAACGCGTCGCCGGGTCCCTCAGCACCGGCACCAGGCTGATTCCATCCAGGGGCTGAGGTCCGGAAGGCCGGGGCAACCCGGCGAGCTCAGCCAGCGTGGGGTAGAGATCGACGGTCTCCGCCAGCTGCCGTGTCACGGCCCCCGGCCGGGCTACTCCGGGCGCCACGACAATCAATGGGATGCGATTCGCCTGCTCGTAGTTCGTGTGCTTGGTCCAGTACCCATGGTCACCCAAGTGCCAGCCGTGATCGCCCCAGAGCACCACCACGGTGTGCTCCTGCCACCCGAGGCGCTCGAGTTCGTCCAGCACGCGCCCCACCTGGGCGTCCATGAAGGTTACACAAGCATAGTAGGCGTGGATCAGAGCCCGTTGGGTCGCTTCCTCCTTCAGATTCTCCACCGTCAGCGGAGCGTAGTTCACGATCTCTCCGCCCACTTTGTGCGCGAGGGCTGGCGCGCCCTCCGGGGCACGACGGTACTCCGCGAGCGGAAACGCCTGAGCATCGTGCACCTCGAAGTATCGCTTGGGCGCCGTCAGCGGCAGGTGCGGTTTGACGAAGCCCAAGGCCAGGAAGAACGGGACCTCCGGACGCTCCTGGGCCGCGCGCAGGCGGCGGATGGCTTCGTCCGCGATGCGCCCATCTGCGTAGGCATGGTCCGGCACGTCCATCGCTTCCGTCGCCGCGCCCCTGGGCAGGCTGCCAATTTCCCCCAGCCGTTGATTCGTGAAATACGCCTCTTCGCGCGTGAGTTGGCCTCCAGCAGAGTTCTGGGGATCGAGGTACTCCACCACTCTCTCGTGTATCGGAGGCACACTCCAGGACGCCGCGTCATCGTGGTTCCCGTGTCCCGTATGCAGGATCTTTCCGATGGCTTCCGCGCGATAGCCGTGGCGCATGAAGTATTGCGGCAACGTGACGGCTTCCGGCGCCACCGTGCGAAAGTTCTGTGAAAGACCGTAAATCCCCAGTGAGGTCGAGCGGGAGCCCAGCACCAGGTTGTTGCGCGAGGGCGCACACACCGCCTGGTTGCAATAGGCGAGCTCAAAGCGGACACCACGTGCCGCCAACCGATCGAGATTGGGAGTCCGGGCCAACCGGTCGCCGTAACACCCCAGCACCGGCTTCAGGTCATCGACACAGATCAGGAGCACGTTGGTGCGCGTGGCGGCAAACGCCGGAGGCGGCATCAGACTCATCCCCACCACCAGTGCTCCCCACAGCCAGAAATCGAGGCATCTCATCGAAGGACGTCCGAACGCTAGGGCACCAGGCCGCACGCGAACAGATCTGAGCACAAGCTTTCGATCTCCCTGACTTTCCTCGCGCCTTCACGCCTTGGCGTGCACATCGAATCCAGGTGGCTCGCGCCCAGACTTTGATCCACATCATGTCGAAGGACGGAGACGAGGCTATCTTTGCCCCATGCAAGAGAAGGCGCTCATTGATCCCTCCACCCCCAAGGTCGTGTCGCTTCCGGAGGAAACGAGGTATGCGGAAAACGGCATCGTGAGCCGCACAGTCCTCCAGACCGAACACTCGCGCGTGGTCCTGTTCGGTTTCGACGCCGGCCAGAAGCTCAGCGAACACACCACCACCCAGCACGCGGTGATCCAGATTCTGTCGGGCGAATGCGAGTTCAACCTGGACGGCACCTGGCAAACCCTGAAGGCAGGCAGCCTCCTGTATATGCCTCCCAACTTGCGGCATGCGGTGCAGGCCAACGTGGCGTTCTCCATGCTCCTCACCCTGATCAAGCCGGCGCTTCGTCCTCCGCTTCCCCCGGTCGGCGCAGGGGTGAAATAGGCGGCCCACCCGCCCGCGGCGCTCCGGTGGAACCACGACTCCGCACCGGTCGGGGGAAGGCGTCCGCTGGGTCCCCGTTTCGCGTCGCCTCGCCTCTGGTCTCAGGCATCCGACCACCGACCTCAGGGGGAGGGGCGCGACTGCTCCACGGGTTCGAACTCGAAGTAGGCGAAATTGTTTCCCTTACCGTAGTGGAAGGTCAGGACCTGGATCCCCGCCTCGGGAAACTCCACGGTCCCAATCTCCGCCAGGTTCCAGTGGTGATAACTGGGGGTGGCCGCGGGAAGCCGGCATTCCGCGGCCCGTTTCCCATTCACATCAAAGGCCACGGCGTTGGTCTGATACGCGTAGAGGCATCGGATGCGGTACACCCCGGGGCGCTGCACCTGGACGGTGTAACGGCACCACTCCCCGTTCTCAGTCCAGCCAATGTAGAACTGGTTGACGTGGGGAGTGACCTGGTTGGTGTGATTGAGATCGGCCCAGTCCTTGACGAACGAAAGGTCCACGCCTTCGTCCCTGCGAAATTGCCAGACGTACTCCGACGCATGGGCGCGCTGATGCCCCTTTTCCAGGTTCAATCGACCGCTGCCGTTATTCGTGGTGTCGGTGTCGTGATAGGCCACGCCCTCCCCTCCCAGATCGTACAACGCACACTGGATCTGACCCGGGATGGTCGGGATGCCCGCGCGATGGACCGCATCCTGGAAGGGGCGTCCCGCATAACCGCCGGGCACGGCGGCCCGCACCACGGCCATGACCAGGATCGTGGCCGCCATGAGAATCCCTCCCCCGAAAAGCTGCGTCCCGAAGTGCATTCGGGACGCACGATAACCGAATGTCGCCGCCGGATGAAGGCTCGCGATGCCCCTCTCGGCGCATCGGGCGTGCCCATGCCCATGCCCATGCCAGCCCTGTCTCCGGGAGGGATCAGTCTTCGTCAGTCGCCCGAGCCGACTTCCGGCGAGAGGATTTGACCTCCTCGATCTCGTGGACCTTGCGAACGCTCTTGTCCTTGCCCGGGCCATGGCAGGTGACACACCGCTCCACCACGCGCCCGCTGCCCATGTCGGCCAGGGTGGCCGAGAAGGATCCGCCGGTCTTCCGCGACATCATGTGCCCCAGCGCCTTGTTGCTGTCGTGACAGGAGGAACAGACCGAGACCGTCGGCGTCATCTTCAGGTCGTTCGCCGGATCCACGTCCACTTGAACCCCGGGAACACTGCGCGAGTCCAGCGTGCTCCCCACCACCGAGGCGGCCAGCGGCAACTCGAAGGTCCCACGTCGACCGTTGTCCGCATGACACACCACACAGTTCGCCACCGTGGATGGGAAGTGCACTCCGCTGTAGTCGTTCACCGCACCACGGAATCCCACCACCACCAGCGGATCCTGACGCCGTTTGGTGCCGTGAATGGCGTGCACGAGGTATTTGAAGTCGATCGGCGTTTCGTCGCCACTGGTGCGGTACGCGATGTCCGTCTGGTTCGGATTATGGCAGGTGACGCATACATCGAGATTTTCTGTCCAATTGCCACCGTGCAGCGAGAGCCTCGGAATCTCGATGCCGCGATGCAACTCGCCGTCGTGGCATTGTTGGCATTTGTTCAACTGCACCACCTCGCGCCGAGGCACCGGGGCCACATCGGTGATGGCAAAGAAGCGGTGCGCACTCGTCACCGGCACACGCTCCCAAAGGGTGGATCCGTCCGCCTGGACGGTGGGCCATGCCGGGTGCCCTTCCAAGAGAACCACTCCCGAGCCGGAAGCCTGGACGGGAAGGACCCCCGTCACTTCGTACCACCCCGGGAAACCGGGCCCCACCAACCGGGCATTCCTCAGCGCGTCCACCATGACCGGCAACGCGGTCCCCACCCCTGCCCCGCCCCCGGAAGGCACCCCGCCCACCACCCGAAACGGAACCGGTGCCAGCGCTTCATTGGCTGCCCCCGTGTTCTGGTAGTCGGCCGTCGCCCAGCCGAAGTCGACGAACAAACGGCTCGCTCCGGCGGGTTGCTTGAACTCGGGCGCGTTCAGAATATCCCAGGCAGCTCCGCCGTTCAGAGGATCGGTCACCGAGAACCGCACGGTCACGACGTGCCGCCCGGCGGCGTTGAGGCCGGGAACCACCTCGTGGAAGTTCAGCTGGAAATGGCTCGAGGCCTCCCAGTTCATGACCTCCTGCGCCGGCAGCGCCGCCCCCGTCATGAGGAAGCAGGCTGTCATCATCCCGCGTGCCCGGCTGAGCACGAGGCCTAGAGAGTGGGTATTTGAGCTCACATTCATAGTGTGCAGGGAAACGGTAGCAACCCGGATGCCAAGCCGGACGCCCGCCCGCCCTCTCGCTCGCGGAGGACCTGGATGATTGGCGGCCCTAGCGTGCCCGCGCCCACCTGCCAACAGCTCGCGTCATCCCTTGCCCGCGTGCTGGCATTTCCCCACGGGACTCCCTCATCCTGATCCGGTCCCCCGCAGGACCACTCCCGGTCGAACTGGTCCCCGCTGGAACCACTCCGCCCCGTTGCGTGCGAACACTCTCCTTCCCATCGAGCGTTGACGAGGAAGCCGGCCCACGCTCCTGCCCGTCGCGCGGGATCGCTCGCGCCGCACGTCCTGGCGCGCTCTTCCAGGAAGTGCTGCTCCTGATCTGCATCGGTCTGGGATTCCTGCTTCCAACCCCGGCGGCACCCATCGACTTTGCGCGCGAGATCCGCCCTATCCTGGCGGACCGATGCTTTCGCTGTCATGGCTTCGACGCGGCCTCCAGGAAGGCCGGCCTCCGTCTCGATGTGCGGGACCAGGCGCTCCAACCCGCGCGCTCCGGGAAACCCGCCTTGGTTCCTGGTGCTCCGGACCAAAGTGAACTCCTGCGACGGATCACTTCCGCCGACCGGGACGAACGCATGCCGCCCGCGGATGCCCACGATCCGATCCCACCCACTCAGGTGTCCGTATTCCGACAATGGATCACGGAAGGCGCCGTGTACCGCGATCACTGGGCGTTCGAGCCTCCCGTCCGTCCCGCCCCGCCCCGTGTATCGCACCCAAACTGGGCGCACTCGGAGATCGACCTGTTCGTCCTCGCCCGACTCGAGCAGGCCGGGCTTACCCCCTCTCGCGAGGCCGACCGATCGACCCTGATCCGTCGCGCCACGCAGGACCTGACTGGCCTGCCACCCACGCTCGCCGAGGTGGAGGCCTTTGAGCGGGATTCCTCGTCCACGGCTTACGAGCGGGTCGTCGACCGACTCCTGGCCTCTCCCCGCTACGGAGAACGAAGGGCCCAGGACTGGCTCGATGCCGCGCGGTATGCCGACAGCAACGGATACCAGGTCGATCGGGATCGCGAACTTTGGGCCTGGCGGGATTGGGTGATCGATGCCTTCAACCAGAACCTCCCCTTCGACCGTTTCACTCTCGAGCAGATCGCCGGCGATCTACTCCCCGAACCCACCCTCGCGCAGCGCATCGCGACCGGGTTCCACCGCAATCCCATGATCAACGAGGAGGGCGGCATCATCGCGGAGGAGTTCCTCACGGAGTACTGCGCCGACCGCGTGGAAACCACCGCCACCGTCTGGCTCGGTCTCAGCATGAACTGCGCGCGCTGCCACGACCACAAGTACGACCCGCTCACGCAGCGTGACTACTACGGGCTCTTCGCCTTTTTCCACAACATCACGGAAAACGGAGTGGGCGACTACTCGGCGTCCATCCGTCGCAACACCCCGCCGTTCCTCAGCCTGCCCGCCCCGGAACTCGAAGCTCGGGTCACGCAACTGCACGGGGAACTCCGCACCGCCACCAACGCCCTCCAACGGCTCGTCGCAACCGGCACCACCAACGGACCGGATCACGAGATCCTTTCCCGGCGCGTGACCGACCTGAGCAAGCGGACGGCCGAAGCCGAACTCGCCATTCCGATCACCCTGGTGATGGAGGAAAGGCCGGAACCGCGCCCAACCCATGTCCTGATGCGCGGGGCCTACGATCGAAAAGGGGAGCGAGTGTTTCCCACCACCCCCGCGCGCTTTCCCGCCCTGCCCGCCGGCGCGCCCACCAACCGGCTCGGACTCGCCCAGTGGCTCGTGAATCCCTCCAACCCGCTCCCCGCGCGTGTCACCGTGAATCGCCTCTGGCAGTCGTTCTTCGGAACGGGTCTGGTGAAGACGAGCGAAGACTTCGGCACACAAGGCGATCCGCCGAGC
>JADLFD010000497.1 GCA_020845805.1 Verrucomicrobiales bacterium
GCGCCGCTGCAGGCGTTGGCCGACGTCAAGGACGCCGCCGGCGCCTGGCTCCTGGTGGATGAGGCGCACGCCACCGGCCTGCTGGGTCCGCGACGGGCCGGTTGGATCGAGGCACTCGGCGTGCGCGACCGCGTGGAAGTCACCCTGGGCACCCTGGGCAAGGCCCTCGGCGTTGCTGGCGGCTTCATCGCCGGCTCCCGACTCTTGCACGACGTGCTGATCCATGACGCGCGCAGCTTCCTGTTCTCCACCGCGCCGCCCCCCGCCAACGCCACCGCCGCCCTAGCCGCCCTCCGCCTCGTTCAATCCCCCGAGGGCGCCGCCCGCGTGGAACAGTTGGCCCGAAACGTTCACTACCTGCACGCCGGTCTCACCCGCCAGGGTTGGGAACTTCCGCCCCCGGCCTCCCCCATCCTGCCCCTGCGCATCGGGGACGAGGCCGAGGCCCTCACCCTGGCCAGCGCGCTCCGAGAGCACGGCTTCCTCGTCCCCGCGATCCGGCATCCCACCGTCGCCCGCGGACAGGCGCGCCTGCGCCTCACGCTCAGCGCCCTCCATCAACCCGAACACCTCGACGCGTTCCTCGACACCCTCGCCCGGCTTCGACCCGATCCCAGGCCAACCCCGACACGGAATTCCTAACCGCGCCGCATGCCCCTCCCCGCCGCCGCACGTCTCGACCATCGCTACGTCTGGCATCCCTTCACCCAGATGCAGGACTGGTTGCGCACCGAGCCCATCGTGCTGGTGTCGGGACGCGGCGCCGTCCTGCGCGACGCGCATGGCCGCGAGTACCTCGACGCCAACGCCTCCATCTGGACCAATCTTCACGGGCACCAACATCCGCGGCTCAACGCCGCGCTGCGCGCGCAACTCGGCCGCGTCGCCCACACCTCGGCGCTCGGGTTCGCCAGCGAGCCCGCCTCGCAACTCGCCGCCCAACTGGTTCGCGCCGCGCAGACACCACGCGCCACGCGCTTCCGCGGACAACCCCGGCTGCGGAAAGTGTTCTTTTCCGACAACGGCTCCACAGCGCTGGAAGTCGCGCTCAAACTCGCCTTCGAATTCGCGCGCCGCACCCGCGGCCTGACCCACCCGCGCTTCCTCTCCCTCCAGGGCGCCTACCATGGCGACACCGTGGGCGCTGTCTCCCTGGGCCACATCGACCTCTTCCACGCCGCCTATTCGAAGCTCCTCTTCCGCACCTCGCCCGTCATGGCGCCCTACTGCTACCGGTGCCCCTTCAACCGCGCCCGTGCGGACCGCGCCGAGGCGCGCACCTACCGGAAGTGCGGGTGGGAATGCGTGGGCAAGGTGGAGCAGTCCTTCGACCTCGCCGCCCGGCGGCGTCAACCCATCGCCGCCTTCGCCGTGGAACCTCACATCCAGGGCGCCGCAGGTCTCATCGCCCAACCTGAAGGCTGGCTCCAGCGCACCGCCGCCATCGCGCGCCATCACGGCGCACTCCTCATCGCCGACGAAGTCATGACCGGCTTTGGCCGCACCGGCGGCTCCTCCCTCTTCGCCTCGCATCACGAACAGGTGCAACCCGATCTCCTCTGCCTGGCCAAAGGCCTTACCGGAGGCTACCTGCCCATGGCCGCCACGCTCACCACGCAGGCCATCTTCGACGCCTTCCTCGGCGACTACGCGGAGTTCAAAACATTCTTTCACGGCCACAGCTTCACCGGCAACCCCCTGGGCGCGGCCGTCGCGCTGGCCAGCCTGGCCGAGCTCAGACGGCCCGAGGGCCTCGCGCACCGCCGCCGCCTGGAGCAACACCTCACCCGCGAACTCGCCACCCTCTGGTCGCATCCCCACGTGGGCGACCTGCGACAGACGGGCCTGATCGCCGGCATCGAACTCGTCCAGGACTGGACCACGCGCCAACCCTTCCCCCTCGCCGCGCGGGTCGGAATCCGTGTCTGCGAAGCCATGGCCCGCCGCGGCGTGCTCACGCGCCCCATCGGGAACGTGATCGTCCTGATGCCCCCCTACTGCACCACCCTGCGACAAGCCTCACGCATGGTCAGCGCGCTCGCGGAAAGCCTGGAAGAAGTCCTGCCCCATCACCGCGGACGGTGACCAGGATCCGACCGCGAAGCGGGTCCGCCCCTGTGGCGACCGCTCAGGGCGGGGATGGACACGCTCGATTCCCTGTCCCATTTGCGGCCGCGGCGGCGATAAGGGAGTGTCGCGCACCGCCCGCGAGTGACACTGCCATGACCGACTGGGAGCTCATCCAATCCTTCGCCGCCACGCGGGATGACGGCGCGTTCGCCGAGCTGGTGCGGCGCCACCTTGGCTTTGTCCACGCCAGCGCACGGCGCCAGATCGGTGCGGATCTCGCGGAAGACGTCGCGCAATCGGTGTTCCTGGTGCTGGCCAGGAAGGCTTCCCGGCTGCGTCCGGACGTCGTGCTCTCCGCCTGGCTCTTCCGCACCACGCGTTTCGTCGTGGCGCAATCTCGCCGCGAGCAGGCGCGCCGAAAACGGCGTGAGCAGAACGCCGTCGCCATGCACTCCCTCCCCGATCCGCACTCGCCATCCCCTTCGTCGGGCGGCAACTCCGGCGAGACCGCGGAGGACCGCCTCGATGAGGCTCTCTCCCGCCTGTCAGAATCCGACCGCCGATACCTCCTCACCCGCTTCGTGGAGGCGCAATCCTTCCCGCAGCTGGCCGCGCGATTCGGCGTGAGTGAACCGGCGGCGCGCAAACGCGTCGCCCGCGCACTGACCCGACTCCGCCAAGCCCTGTTGCGACAGGGAGTCGTCGTGCCCGCTGCCGCCCTCGCCGCTCTCCTGACCGCGCCGCAAGCCGACGCCTGGCCCGCGGCCCTGGCGGCGCGGCTGGCGAAACCAGGGCTGCTCCCGGCCCCGCACTCCGTGACCCAGATGACCGAGACCGCCTTGCGTGCCTGGACCTGGCACACGGCGCGCCCATGGGCCGCTGTCTGCGCCGTCTCCGCCGTCCTGCTTCTGGCGGTGTTCACCGTCGGGCCTCTGGGTTTTCGGAGTGCGTCAAACAAGATCCCACCGGGGAGCGCCACCCACTCGCCCTCCTTTCCCGGCGCCACACTGCTGGCCGAGATGCGCGATCGCCGCGGGTCGACCGCCGCGCTGCCCAGCCGGGGCCCTGGACTGCTCCTCACCCTCGCTGCCGCGGAATCAGGCGAACCCATTACGAACGCGAAGATCGGAGTGCAACGATTCGGAAGCACCCGGCTCCTGGGTGCCGAAATCCACGCCGCGAATGCCCACGGCCAAGCCTTCATCCCCATCGAACTTGAGGAGCTCGAACGACTCAGGGTCCACGCCTCGGCTCCCGCCCGAGTCCCCGTGACCTTGACCTGGCTGCCCCATGAGTTCGGTGACTCACCCGGCCATCATCGTCTCGCACTCCTCCCCGGCCATCGCTTCGCCGGACGGGTGCAGGACACCGAAGGGGTCCCGCTTCGTGGCGCGCAAGTCGCCCTCCAGTTCTCCTCGGGCTCCGAACCCGGCGC
>JADLFD010000498.1 GCA_020845805.1 Verrucomicrobiales bacterium
CCACCCAAAACCAACGCAGATAATATGAGACCCCTCACCACGATCGCCGCCCTTGCCGGACTGGCAGTCATTATTCCCACCCAGGCGCTGGACTTCGACTTCAGCGGGACGTTCACCAAAGACAACGACATCGCCAAGTTCAACTTCACCGTCGGGGGCGTGGGCCCCAGCACCGTGAAGGTGTTCTCGTCCTCGTGGTTGTACGCGAATGCAGGCGTGGGCCAGCCCCTCGGTGGATTCGACCCGATCCTGGCCATCTGGAAGGCCGACGGCACGCTCATGGCCCAACAGGACGACGGCGGGGTCGCGGGAACCACCGACTCCAACGGCACCAGCTACTCTCACGGTGTGTGGGACAGCTACTACTCGGTGAGCCTCGCCCCCGGTAACTACATCGCCACAGTGGGCCAGTTTGACAACTTTGCCGTGGGCACCCAGCTGTCCCAAGGCTTCCGGTACGACGGCAACGACAACTTCACGTTCGACGGAGGCTACGGCGGAGCTACCCAGCCTTATTTCAACGGCGTGTGGGATAGCAATGACCCGCGCACGGGGAACTATGCGTTCCATCTCCTGAACGTCGGCGCTGCCACGCATGAACCTCCCCGGCTGCCCGATACGGGCTCCAGCCTGGCGATGCTCGTGGCCGTGGTCGGCGGGTTGGCCGGTCTCCGACGGCTGCCCAAGGAGTAACCCTCCTCCCCCGTTCCTCCTGACATCGCGAAGGCCGAGCCTTCCCTGCGCTCGGCCTCCAACAGGAACGGTTCCCATCCTCCCTTCGCGAGCCCGGTGCCGACTCTGTGGTCAGCACCGGGCTCTTGCTTTTTCCTTCCGCCGAACTGGCATCGCCCTTCGCGCTCTCACGCCAAGGCGCCAACGCGCCTGACAAGGCCGGAGTATGGGGCGTTCGAGGTCGCCAGCTTCTCCTCCCTCGGCGTGAGGCCATTCAGGTAACGGCCCGACGCACCGATACTTGTCATGGGGATCTGAGCTCCGGTTGGGGCTCAGACATCCAGGGCAATGTGGGGTCTAGATTTTAGGGCCAGTCGATGCCGACCGGATCACCGGTCGAGATGCCGGCTGGTTTGCCTCGGAGTCCCTGCATCCTTCCCGCCCGAACCTTCCGTGGACTTGCCTGCGCGCGGCGGTTTCATCCCAGGGGGGATCCGTCTGCCTTCCCGAACCTCCGCACCGCGCCCACCTCGTTGACTATGAACACCGTCGTTCGACCCTCGCCGAACACCGTTCCCCATGAATCCCCTCGCCTGGCCAAGTCCCGCCAGTCACACGCACCACGGCGCCGGAATGCGGAAGTGACTCCTGGCCCGACCGCGGCGCCGAGCCTGGCCCCGGGCCAACCCGCTGCGCCCACTCCTGTTCCCAGGGCAAAGGGATGGAGCATGGGGCTGAGCATGAAGCTCTTCCTCCCCGCCACCCTCCTGATCCTCGGGTCCGCGGTGGCCCTGGTCATCTCGGTGTTCGATCGCAAGATCGCGGAGACCAACCATCTGTTCGCCGCCCTCCACATCGCCGCCTCGGACCTGCAGCAATCCATCGATCGCACCGTGAGCGACCGCCTCGCCGGCGCGCGGGCACTGGCCAACGCCGTGGAGAACGCGGGGGATCTGACCGCCCTCACCCCGGAGCGACGCGAGGAACTCACGCGACTCCTGAACGGTCAGGTGACCGAATTGGGACAGCACGACCTAATCCTCGTCACCGACGTCAACGGTCGCGTCCTGGCAGTCAACACCGCCGACACCGCAGGCCGGCCCCTCCCGGATTCCGCGCGCCTGCTGGGGCGCGAACGCGCCGTCATTCCGACTCCCACCGCCGGGTCCCCAGCCCCTGATCCTTTCGTGCGCGAAGTATATGGTGCGAAAGCCTCTCCCTGGAATGTGACCCTGTCCGCGCCCCTGCACCGCCGTGATGGGACCGTGGCCGGCCAGGTGCACGCGCTCTTGTCACCCGCCTCCATCCAGCAACTGGCGGTCGAGGCTTCCACTCGCCTGCGCGCCCAGCACCGCGTGCAGGCCGAGATCGTGGTGGCGGACGCGACCGGCCAGACGCTGCTCGACTCGGTTCCCACCCAGCTTCGGTCGCCCGAGAGGAGCCCCTCGGTCCCGGGCAGCAACGAGAATCCTGGCGCCAGCGCCATCGCCTCCACGCGCCGCGAACGGATCTCGCGCCAGTCCGGTCAGGAAGTGCCGGAACTCGGGGCCGTGGGAGTCTCGGCCCCGACCGAAGGAACCCCAGCTTCGGCCTGGACCACCACCCTTTGGCATCGCGCCCCGGGTTACCGCGAGATCCTGCTTTCGGTGGCTTCGGAAATGAGCTGGTGGGTGGGTGGCGCCGGAGTCCTGCTCGGTTTCGCCGGCATGTGGCTGACGGTGCGCCCCGTGGTGGGAGGCGTGACGCGCATGCGCGACGCCATTACGGAGCTGGCCCGCGGAAATATCGCGCATCCCTTGGTCGTTCGCGGGGGCGACGAAGTCGCCGTGGCCGCACGCGCCTTGAACGAGGCCCGCGAAGAACTTCGCGAGGTATTCGGCCGCGAACAGATCGACTGGCCACAACTGGCCTCCCAACAGCGCGAAGCCGCCAAACTGCGCAATGTGGTGGAGAACTCGCCCATCAACATCATGGTCGCCGACACCCAGCTGGTCATCGGCTACCTGAACGCGTCGGCCCGCAAGACACTCGCCACCCTGCAGCAGCACCTGCCCGTCCCCGCCGCGCGCATGGCCGGGCAATCCATCGATCTCTTCCATAGCGACCCCGTCGCACAGCGACGTCGCCTGGAGAACCCCGACCAGCTGCCGTACCGCTGCGAATTCATGCTCGGCACCGAGACGATCGAAATGACCGCCAGCGCAGTGCTCGACGACGAGGGATCCTACCTCGGCCCGATGCTGGCTTGGGAAGTGATCACCGGACGCAAACAAGCCGAACAACGCGAGCGCGAACTCAACGAGAACCTGCGCCGTACCCTGGAGCTGGTGAACGAAAACGCACGCAGCCTCTCGTCCTCCTCCGAGGAACTCTCCGTCCTCGCGCGCCAGATGACGGCCAACTCCGAACAGACCAGCGCGCAGTCGAATGTGGTCGCGACCGCCGCGGAACAGGTCAGCCAAAACGTGGCCACCGTCGCCACCAGCGCCGAGCAGATCAGCGCCAGCACCGTCGAAATCGCGCGCAACGCCTCCGAAGCGTCACGCGTGGCCACCCAGGCGGTGAGCGTCGCCGAACAGACCAATCGCACCGTCGGCAAACTCAAGGAAAGCAGCGCCGAGATCGGTCAGGTGATCAAGGTGATCAATTCCATCGCCGAACAAACCAACCTCCTCGCGCTCAACGCGACCATCGAGGCCGCCCGTGCCGGTGAAGCGGGCAAGGGATTCGCGGTAGTCGCCAATGAGGTCAAGGAGCTCGCCAAACAAACCGCCTCCGCCACCGAGGACATTGGCCAGAAGATCGAAGCCATCCAGACCGACACACTCGGCGCCGTGACCGCGATCGCGCAGATCGGGGAGATCATCGACCAGATCAACCATATCCAAACCACCATCGCCGGCGCGGTGGAGGAACAAACGGCTACCACCCGCGAGATCGCACGCAACGCCGGCGAAGCAGCCCGGGGCAGCACGGAGATCGCACGCAATATTGTCAGCGTTTCCCAGGCCGCCCAGAGCACGACCGAAGGCGCAGCCAACTCCCTGTCCGCAGCCTCCGAACTCGCCCGCCTGGCGTCCGAGCTGAAAGAAGCCGTGGATGCCGCCCGCGTGGGCTGAGTCCATCACTCCCCCCACACCTGCCGCTCCCCCGGTCAGGGATGTCCCGTCGCGAGCGTCGAGGGTGCGCACACGCCTTTTGCCTACCGCACCGCGCTCGCCGTGGATCCGGGGCTCACCAAGAAATTCGTGGTGCAGTACGAGGCCAATAGCGTCCGCCTGATGGTCACCGCTCCCTGAATCGCCCCCAGGGAGGCCAGATCAAGCGAGCTGTCTTCGCGTGGTCGTCGTGAGCCACCACGGGGAGCCCCTGGCCTCCCCCTTTCTGCACCGCATCCTCCTGTCCACCCTCGTCGCGCGAGGCGAATCGCACCTCGCCACAAGGTCGTTGCACTTGGCACGGGAATCCTTCTGGACTGCCCGTACGCGGTCGAAATCACGGCCGTGCGCCCGTTTTTTGCCCATGAACAAGAAAGTGCTCCTGACCAGCGTCTGCCGCCCCATCGGACCGGATTGCGGTGATGGTTCGTCCGTGGGATACGAACTGTTGCACCGGCAGATCACCCGCGCCCAAGGCATCTTCAGCCCGCGCACGGTCAACGCGCATTTCTCTCTCGAGTACATCGGCGAAAACCTCGACGCCCCCACCGTCGTCCTGCAGTACCCATCGGAGAGCGAGCTCATCCGCGAGCTCAAGAAAGGTTACGATTACGTCGGCGTGTCCTTCCTCATGGCGGTCATGCACCGCATGAAGGACACGGTGGCGCTCATCCGGAAACACTCGCCCCAGTCCAAGATCGTCCTCGGCGGCTACGGCACGGTCCTCAAAGACGAGGATCTCCTCCCCTACGCCGACTACCTCTGCCGCGAGGAGGGCGTCGCCTTCTTCCGCCGGCTCCTCGGCGAGCCCGAGATCAAGATGCCCTACAAGCACCCGCTGCTCGTCAGCTGGCTCCGCGTCTTTGGCTGGAAGGTCTCCGGCACCGGCAAAATCCTCGCCGGCCTGGGCTGCCCCAACGGCTGCGACTTCTGCTGCACCTCCCACTTCTTCTCACGCCGCCATATCCAACTCCTCCCCACCGGACGCGATATCTACGCCCTGGTGGAACGCTACCTGGATCTGCACCCCGACCTGGTCTTCCTCATTCTCGACGAGGATTTCCTGCTCAACAAACGCCGCGCGATGGAGTTTCGCGAGTGTGTCATCCAGGGCGGACGCCCAGTCTCGATCTTTGCCTTCTCCAGCGTCAAAGCCATCAGCCAGTACTCCGTCACCGAGATTCTCGAAATGGGTATCGACGGCTTCTGGATTGGCTATGAAGGCACCCGCTCCGGCTACGCCAAACAACAGGGACGCCCCGTCTCCGAGATCCTCACCGAGTTCCGTGAGCATGGCATCACGGTGCTCACCTCGATGATCGTGGGCTTCGACTACCAGGACCGCGAGGTCGTGGCTCGTGAACTCGACGACCTGATGAAGCTGAAGCCCGCCCTGGGCCAGTACCTCATCTACGGCCCCGTGCCCGGCACACCCTTCTACGAACGCGTCATCAAGGAGAACCGTCTCCAGGATGTCTACACAACCGACAAGGATCTGTTCTACCGACGTGCGGATGGCTTCCGCACCATGATCAAGCACCCCACGCTCTCGCCCGAGGAGATCGAGGACATCCAGAAATGGTGCTTCGAACAGGACTTCCAACGGCTCGGTCCCAGTCTCTTCCGTGTCATCGACGGCTGGCTCCTGGGCTATCGCAAGTTGAAGGACTCCCCCAACGCCGCCCTCCGCCGCAAGGCGGGCTACTACGCACGCGAACTGCGGAAGTCCTACCCCATCTTCCTGGCCGGGCGGCTGTTCGGACCCAACCCGCGCATCCGCGCCTGGATCGGTGAACTCGAACGCGAGGTCCACGCGGAACTCGGTTCCCCGTCGCTCAGCGAACGCCTCATGAGCGTGGCCGCCCTCGCCGCCGCCACCTGGACCGGCGTGACGCTCAAGCTGAATCTCTTCCAGCATCCGCGCCTCACCCGCACCGCCTACCGTCTCGACGAGAAACGCTGGTCCGCGTTCGAACGATGGGAGGAGTTCCGTCGCAACACCGGGCTCGCCAATCTCTCCGTGCAGGTCGATCTCCAGCACTCGCGCAAACAAGTGTGGCTGCGCCTCGAGGGATTCCTATCCACCGCCGAAGCCACCGGCCTGGCGCGCCGCCTGCGCGAGTCGCTCGAACGCAGCAAAGCCCGGCTCGTTCTCGATCTGCAACGGCTCAATTGGGACAAGGTCGAAAGCCTCTGCGCACTCCGCGAGGAGCTCGCCTCCTACCGCTCCCGCATCCGTGTGCTCCTGCCGGATCCGTATGCCGAGCGAGCGCACCCGGACGTCCTCCTGCTCGCGGATCTCTTCCCAAGCTACCAGGGCTGATCCCGGGTCGGTCGGGTTCTCAGGGGACCCATCCCCAGACCACCGCCACCAGCGCGGTGGTCCCCACCATCCCCACGGCCAGCCCGCGCCAACGCCGTCGCCGCAGGTACATCAGCAATACCAACCCGGTTGCCGAGAGAACCAGCATCACGCCCGCCGAGAGGTCGATCACCCATGCCCAAACACCGCCCGTGTGCCGGCCTTTGTGCAGATCGTTCATCACCGCCACCCATCCCTCACGCGCCACGGTCATGCGCACCACCCCCGTGGAACGAGTCACCCAGGCGTCCGCCGCATAACCGGGTCCTTTGAAGGCGACAAATAGCTCCTGCTCGTCCACCCGCACCTCGTCCACCGTGCCCTGGACGCGATGCACCCGCCGCAGATGCTCCACCACCTCGAGGCGCTTGATCTGCGCTTCTGCCAACCCCGTCTCCACCCACGCGGTTTCCACCTGGCCACCAATCTCCTCCTGCTTCCGCGTGGTGCCCAGGGTCCAGTCGGGATGGTTGAGGGTAATGCCCGTGGCGCTGAAGAAGACCAGCGCGCCCAAACCCAGCATGGACGCGTAGATGTGCAACCAACGCATCCACCAGGACCACCCCCGCGACGGGGACCCCGGAGTGCGAGCCATCGGGTCACCGCGATCCCCGTCGCCTGACTCCTCGTCAGACACCCGCTCAGCGCGTGTTGCGTTTGGCGTATTCAAAGGTGCAGCGCTTGATCTCGAGGTTGGCCGGCATCTCCACCCGCATGGGCTGCGGTCCCACAGTCCATTCGTGCCGCAACAACTGATAGGTGCCGTGCTCCCGTGAGGCTTCGAGAAACACGTGGTACCGACCCGCCTTCACCGGCTTGCCATGGTCGTCCAGACCGTCCCACACGAGTCCGTACTTCCCAGGGGACCGCGTCGCCGAGGACACCGTGGCCACGAGATCCTGCGTATCCACCAAGGCCCGCATCTGATCACTGCGGTACCAGCGCCGCAGATCGGGCAGCCACCGCTTGCCCTTCTCGCCCTGGAGCAGCCACAGGGCGAGGGTGCGGACCGGATACCCTTCCGCATCCTCAACCCAGGCCGCCACGTAAGGCCTCGCATAGCGGCCGCCTTCAGGTTGGTTCAACTCGAAATCCACTCGCAACTCGTACCCCTTGGGCCAGATCTCTCCTCCCGCGACGGTCGCTCCGCTCGCACCGCCTGGGATTGCCTTCCGAGCCGCCGCACTCGGCGGCGTCACCGCAGCCACGGCCAACGGCGCGGGCGCGGTTCCGGTTCCCGGCATGCTCACCCCCGCCGCCGGTTCCACCGTGGACCAACCCGGACTGTGCGTGACCCTCCCCTCGCGATCCATCACCAGCCAGTGAACCGACCGCTGCTGTTCCGCACTCAACCTCACCTCGCTCGCGGGAATCAGATTCAGCACCGTCGCCAACACATCGGCCGTCACGCTGTCCGGGGCCACCACCGAGGCGCCGAGCACCTCGCTCGCCGACTGGCCCGTGCGTGGATCCAGGATGTGAGAGTATCGCTTCCCGCCCACGAGGTAGTGCCGTCGATAGCCGCCGCTCGTGGCCAGTGCCTGGTCGCGCAACGTCACCGCAGTCGTGCGCGGCGCGTTCTCCGCATCGGCCCGGGGATCGGCAATCTCGATGCGCTCAGGCACCGCACCCCAGTGCCGCAGATCACCACCCACGTTCAGGACGACGCTCTCCAGTCCGCTGACCCCCGCGATCGTCTTGGTGCCCGCGTGCTCCACGATCCAACCCTTGGCGATCGCATTCAGACTCAAGGGCGCCTCGGACAAACGCGTCCCCGTACCAGCCGCGCGGTCGAGCGACCAGGACTTCGCCGACACCAACTGAAGTGCGGACTGCATCTCCGTAGCGGTCGGGACCTCACCGCGCGTCGTCGCCCCCTTCCATACTCGACTCAGCGTCTCCACCGCCGGGTTGAAAACGCCGCCACTCGCTTCGCGCCACTGGTCGCTCAACGTCAATACCGCGAACAATTCCGGGGAGAGCCTGACCGGCTCGCCCCGCGTCCCCTGCCACCGCATCAACTCCGTCCCTGCCTGGTACGTGCTGAAGATTCCGTTCAGGCGATCCATCTCGGAGAGCACCTTCGCCTCCACCGCGGATGCGGTCTCCATGGAGGCGGTGCGCACCCGAAGCTCCAGGGAGGTGCCCAGAACATTTTCGTGCCGGAAAACCACCTGCTCCGCCGCACTGGCCGATCTGCTCACCCTCCCCGCCGCCAGAAGCGCAGCCAATGACACGAACGCCACCCCCACCCGCCTGTCCAAGGTCGTCGCCATGTTGCCCCCGAGTTCGCCCAATCCCGGGTGCGATTACTGCGCCGGACGCGGCCCGGGTCCACCGTCCCGACTCATCAGCGCGGTCAGCTCCGCCTTGGAAAGGCTGCCGTCCTTGTCCGTGTCCCCTCGCTCCAACAACCCCTTCATGCGTTCGGGCAACTCGTCCGCGGACAACTTCCCGTCCGCGTTTTTGTCGGAAGCCATCAGGCGCGTGACCATCTCCTGCGGATCGGCACGACGTTCGCCACCGCCACCGCCACCGCCACGCCCACCTTCAGCAAAGGCCGGACGCAGCTCTTCAGCCGAAAGCTTGCCGTCCTTGTTCTTGTCGAGGGTCTTGAGCGCCGCGACCGCGCCCTCAATCTCCTTGGTGGACAACTCCCCGTCCTGATCGGCATCCAAAGCCACCATCAGAGGCATCATGCGCATCCCGCCCCCGCGTCCTCCCGGCCCGCCCGGACCACCCGGTCCGCGTTGACCTTCGCCGCGCGCAGGACGCTCCCCCGCCTGGGGAGCCGCACCGGCCGGCTGCTGACCGAAGGCGCTCAGTGGAAGGGAAGCTACCAGCGCGACGCTGGCGGCCAGGCTGGCCACCCATGTTCTCGAGTTCGTGATCATGTGATTCTCGGTGCAGGCCGGGTGAATCCAGACCTGCGACCTGAGGACAAGGTACGTCCCCCACCATGATGCTCGCGAGCGGTACGGGACCGGGGGACGGTGGATCGGGACCAACGGCGCTCCGTCCGGGACGGAAACCTCGGCTCCGCGTCCTCCGCGTCTGGCCTTGCAGAAAGCTCAGTGCAATAACTGCGCACGCTGCGGCAACGTCGGGAATGCCGCGTGTGGTTCGGTCTGGTACCAGTACGACACCGACGCGATGTCGTCCTTGAGGGGCAGATAGCGCCCGCCTTCCTGCCATCCCAGCGCCTGGATCGTCACCTTCAGATCCTTGTCGAACCGGATCGGGTCCGGGATGTGCCAACGATACAGACCAAAGCGCTGTCCCACCTGGTAGATCTGGTCCGCCGGCAGCACCTGCGCCAGGCCGGTGTACGGCGTGTTGAAGATCGTATAGCGGTTCTTACCGTCCGGACCCTTGGTGTCGAAGTTGTAGGACCCGCAGAAGTAATCTTCGGTGCCGGTGCCGCAAATGGTGGGAAACTCACGGTCGCCATCCATGAAGAACTTGATCTCCCCCTCACCCCACCACCCGGGACTGAACACCTCCCAGGCCAGATAGGTGCCCACGTACTGACCCCGGCCGCGCACCCCATCCAGGATGGTGTAGGTGCCCTTCTCCTGGAGACGATCCTCGCGCCGGAACTGCGCGTGGAAATAAGCCGCATCCCGCGGCACGCGGCCCAAAGCGTAGTTGATCTGGTAGTAGAGCATCATGGGCTCGTCCGCGATGTTCTCCATGGTCACGCGTGCCCGCTTGCGAAACGGCATGGGCCAATAGCAGTTGAAGGCGCTGCCCGGGTTGATGCAGACCGCCAACGAGGAAAGCTGTTCGTACTTGCCCCAACCCGACGCGAAGAAATCGCCCACCGGCACTTCCACCGATGGCGTGGCTTCATCGTCCCAGTAGAACCGCAGGATCGAGGTCCGCCAGTTCCCGGTCGGCGTCATCCAGATGCTCTGAATGCACCCCGGGCCGTCGATGACGCCAAGCTGGAAGGTGGACCGCGCTTCGATGCGCACCGAGGGGGACACCTTCCAGGTCCGCCCCAGTTCGCGTGCCGCGTTGGCACCCGTGCCCTCGGTCGCCATCCCCGCCTTCCCCTTCTCGCCAGTGAAGTTCTCCGGGCTGATGGATCGCGACTTGGCCGAGCTCATTCGGTGCAGATCGGCAATCCCCACCGTCAGGCCATCGAACCCCTCCGCCGCCGGCGACGCCGGGATGAGGGTGAGTTGGAATACGAGGAGAGAAGCCCACGCAAGTGGGGACACGGGAAGAAGTGCCTTCATGGCGTTCCGATTGCACGCCTGAGCCGAATTGCGAGCAACGGGATTGGGGCGAAGTGACGCCGCTCCGCCGGGCCTTGGCGTGGCGAGCGCGAACCGGCACAAACAACACCACGCCCCCGTCAGCTGCCTTCCCAATCCGAGAGCCGCGAGACGCGCGTGATACGGCCGGGCGGGCCGAGTCTTCGATACAACGCCTCGGGCCACTGAAATGTCTCGGGGACCGCCCCCGCCAACACCAGACGCGTCGGAAACAGGAGCCCCGCCACTTGCGCCACGTCCGTGACGCGGAGGCAACTCAGCATCTCCAGCGCGGCGCCGCGTCCGTCCTTCTCACCTGGTGCATCCTGGGTTGCCGGTGGATCCGACAGCACCACCGATTCGATGCGCCCATCCAGAAGCGCCGCGTACAACGCCACCACCGCCATCTCACCGCGAGCAGCAAGGCTGATGCGGGTCGCATCTATCCCCGGCAATCCGCGCACCGCCTCCACCGCGCGCAACACATCCCACACCCGCATCGAGGCCACGGTCCGACCGGTCCACGCCGCAGCCCGTCGCACATGCCAGTTCAGATCCTCACCCCACGAGGTGTCGCCCGTGCCGCGGACCTCCACCGCCACCCGGGCCCCCGGCGCGCGTAGGCCGAGCAGGAAGGAGCGCGTGTCCCCCCTCCCTTCGCCGGGCAACCTCAAACCCAACATCACCGGCGCAGGGGTGCTCAGCGGCTTGCGGTACAGCATCTGCGCCGACAACCGCCACCCCGGCTCGGAGGTGAACCCGAAACGATACCCCGCGGCATCCTCGTCGAACTCATACTCGACCTGGACGTCCAGCGGCACCGGCCGCGTCGGAAACCCGCCGAAGGTATGCTCACGCAGGAAGGTCACCACCCGACTCCGGTGAGTTCGCAACGCCTCCGCGTCTGACAAATGCGGTGCACCCACCGCCGGCAACAGTTCGTCCTGCACCCGCGGGTTGCAGGCATCTGCCGGAAGCCCAACCCCAAACACCCGTAAGGCCTCCGGTCGCTCGAGCTTCGCGGGATCCAATTCCAGATCCCCGATCTCCGCCGCCGAAACCTCGCGCCCCTGCAGGTGGCGCGCGAACCAGGCGAAAATCTCCGTGCGAGATCGTTCGTGATAGGAGTGTCCGCCGGGTGTCTCCACCAGCTTCAGATTCTCCCGCGCCCCCAGCTTGCGATACAGCGGCGCCACCTGCGCATGCACCTGGCGGATGCTCTCCACGGTGAAGATGCCGTCCTTGTCCGCGGACGCAATCAGCAGCGGCCGCGGCGCGATCAACGCCCCCACATCCCCCAGATCCCACCGCCGCGTGTTCGTCCACCAGATGCAGTCGCAATGGCCGTCAATCGTCCGGTCATGGACCTGCGAATAGAGCGTGGCCGTGCCGCACACCGGCGCCGCGACCCGGATCCGTTCGTCCAGCGCCGCCGCCCACCACGACGTCACCCCGCCCCCCGAGATGCCCGTGATCCCCAGGCGCTCCGGATCCACCTCGGGCCGCGCCGTCAGCAGGTCGAGGCCTCGCACTGCACTCAGGGTCTCGATGCCCGCCGGGGTGTACCCCCGGGAGTACCAATGCCACCAACCCTCGCGATAGCAGCCATGATGGTAACCGGGGATCTCGCCCAACTGGACCGTATCCACGATCAGACATACGAACCCCAGTTCGGCGAACCGTCGCGCGTGAGCTTGATAGTGGGATTTCGGGTCCCGGGCATGGCCGGAGACGTAGAGGACCGCAGGCAGACGGCCCGTCACCCCGCGAGGCACGTACAGATTCGCCGTGAGATACAGCTTCGGCCACGCTTCGTAGTGCAACTTCTCGATGCGGTACGAACCCCGCTCCAACACGCCGGTGACCACCACGGAAGGAGCGCGGCGCGGCAACCCCCAGCACGCGTCCAGCCCCAGCATCTCGCACCATTGTAAACGCAATCCCGACTCCGCCCGACGCCACGCCGAGGCGCTCACCGAGGCCAACCGGCGCGTCGTGGCTTCCGTGATCGCCGCCGCCTCCGCGGACAGCGTGTCTCGGATGTTGCCGGAGGGAACCCACCGACTGGTGACCCGGCCGCTC
The DNA here is from genome assembly GCA_020845805.1 of Verrucomicrobiales bacterium. Taxonomy (GTDB): domain Bacteria; phylum Verrucomicrobiota; class Verrucomicrobiia; order Limisphaerales; family CAIMTB01; genus CAIMTB01. The sequence goes on from JADLFD010000498.1 coordinate 12,537, forward strand.
CCTCGCTCCATGGGCCGAGCCTGGCTTCGCGAAGCCACTCCCGCCTGGGCCACGCCTGCCGCTCCTGCCCACACCGTTCCCCATCGAAGAAACTCTCGGCGGTCCATGCCTTCCTTCTACCCGAGCGATCGGCCGGACGCCAAACCTCCGTCTCGGGCAAACGCGGTGACTCCGTTACCGCCACCGCCGGCACCTCGGACTCCCCTCACCTTCCTTCCGTTCCCCCCGTTGACCCCGGCACGCCCCACACCCACAGTTCGAACGCCGTGCCACCGCTTCCGCCCTCCTGCACCAGGAATCGCCGTCCCTCCCCCTGGCTCCTACTCCTCACACTCGGTGTGATGACCCTCACCCAGGCCAGTGCGCGTGGCGCGCAAACCGAGGTCCGCCTCGATGCCGCCACCATCACGCTTTCGAACGGCACCCTGAGTTTCCAGTTCGAAGCCCAGGGCGGCAGCAGCGCCGACTTCGAACTGCACCAGGCGGGACACCTCGGTGACCCCGCCGCCTGGTCGACCACCGCCCACACCACGATTGAAGCGGTAACCGAAGATCGCTATCGCGCCACGCTGCCCGCGCCCACCGACGGCACCGCATTCCTCCGCATCCGGCGCACCGGCGCCCCGCCGCCCGCTCCGGCGCCAGTACTCAATGAGGTGATGTCGGACAACGTCTCGACCTACGCCACTGGGGACGGACGACACCTCGACTGGGTCGAGCTCTACAACCCGCACGAGGACGCGGTCCGCCTTGAGGGCCTCTTCCTCACCGGCGACTCCGGCCAGGCCACGCCCTGGCCATTCCCAGCCCTCCTGCTTCAACCCGGCGCTTTTCTCCTCGTGCACGCGACGGACGATCCCGGCGCCAGTCCCGTCCCGGGCGGTCTCCTGGCCCCGTTCGCCCTGCGCCATGCGGGGGAAACGCTCACGCTCACCGACGCGTTCGGTCGGGAACTGGACCGGTTGGTCATTCCGCCGCTGGAGCCCGACCAATCGATTGGACGCGCCCCCGACGGCGCACTGCGCTGGACGTTCTTCACTCGCGCGCAAGCCACCCCGGGCCGCACCAACAGCACCGTGACCTCCGGCGTGGTGGTGGCTCCGCCTGAATTCTCCGAGGCGGGCGGGTTCTACCCCACTGCCCTGGAAGTCCAAATCTCCACCCCTCACCCCGGTGCCGTGATTCGTTACACCACCGACGGTTCCCCCGTGACGTCGACCTCCTCTCTCGCAGCCGGCCCAGTTGCTCTCAGCCGCACCACCGTCCTGCGTGCCGTGGCCTGGGATCAGGAAGGGACGCCCAGCGAGGAAACAGCGCGCACCTTCTTCATCGGAGAACGCTCCCGCCTGCCAGTCATCTCACTGGCCCTGCCCCCCGGCCACCTCGCCTTCCGGGACGGCTATCTCTTCGGCATGAGCAGCCGAGTGGTGAATACCCGCGGGGAAGTCCTCCAAAACTATCCGTTCTCCGGCTCCAACGCCTGGCAGGACCGCGAGGCGGAGGTGTTCCTCGAAATGTTCGAGCCCGAGGGCACTCCCGCGCTCCGCCAGCGGGCCGGTCTCAAGGTCTATGGAGGTTGGGGATCACGCGGATACCCGCAGAAATCCCTGGCCCTGCTGGCCCGACGCCAATACGGCGCGGGCAGCTTCCAGCACGAGATCTTTCCAGGAACCGGCCTGGAGAGTTTCGAATCCCTGGTCCTGCGCAACTCCGGCAATGACAACCAAAGCACGCACCAGATCCCACCGCGCCCGCCCATCACCGAGTTCGGCCCCACCAAGGCCTACGGCAGCTATTTCGTGAACGGGACCTTCACCCTCATGCGCGATGGCCTGATGCAGCACCTGCTCGCCGGACACACGCGGCTCGACAGACAGGCCTACCGTCCGGCTGTGGTCTACGTGAACGGGGAATACTGGGGCCTCTACAACCTGCGCGAAAAGCTGAGCGAACATCACGTTCTCGCACATCATGAACTCCCCCGTCAGTCCATCGATCTGATCGAAGGTTACGGCGATCCGCGCGCCGGCGATGCCAACGCCTATCGTGCCCTGCGCGATTTCGTGAACTCGAAAAGCATGGCGGTGGAAACCAACTTCCTGCACGTCGCCAATACGTGGCTCGAGATCGACAACTTCATCGACTACCACCTCGCCGTCATTTTCTTCCAGAACTTCGATATCGGGAACATCAAGTGCTGGCGCCCACGCACCCCGCACGGCCGCTTCCGCTGGATGGTTTACGACCAGGACTACGGTTTCGGACTCTGGCCCGCCGCGATCTACGAACCGGCCATGGCCCGAGATTACGCGGACTATGAGAACATGTTCCGCTTCAGCACGGCCGGCACCGGAACCAGCACCGGCTGGCCGAACGCCGGCGGACGCACCCTCCTCCTCCGCCGGCTGCTGGCCAACCCCGGCTTCCGCGATCGCTTCATCCGACGCGCCACCGATCTGCTGAACACCGCCTTCCACGAAACCCGCGTCGCCGCCGCCATCGATCAACTCGCGGAAGTCATCCGCCCCGAGATCCCCGCCCACCTTCAACGCTGGAGCTGGGCCGAGCTCTCCCAGCGCGGCTATGGCGCGCCCTACCAGGCCGAGTATCAGCCGTTCACCGCCGCCACCTGGGAGACCAACCTCCTCGTCCTCCATGAGTTCGCACGCCGCCGGCCTGCCCTGGTCCGCGAACATTGCGCGGAACACTTCAACCTCACCGGCGGATCCGGCCGCCTGCGCCTCGAAATCCAACCGCCCGGTGCCGGAAAGGTGCAGCTGAATTCCCTTCTCGTGACCAACTCTGCCTGGGAAGGGATCTACTTCTCGCAACTCACCAATCAACTCCTCGCCGTGGCCCAGCCCGGATTCCGAGTCCTCGGTTGGACCACCCCCGAGGGTCCCGCCACAACGCCATCCCTCACCGCCTCCACCACCCGCGACACCACGCGCACCTGGGTCGCTGAGTTCGAACCCATGCCCGCCGGCACCTCACCCACCGCGCCCCTCGTCGTGACCGAACTGAATTACCATTCCCCCGACAACATCGACGCCGACGATTGGATCGAACTGCACAACCCCGGCTCCGCCTCAGTCAATCTTCAGGGTTGGGTCGTGCGCGACGAGCAGGACGACGTGGCCTGCGTGCTCCCCAACTTCCGCCTCGGCCCCGGCGCCTACTGCGTCGTCGCCCGGAGCATCCCCAAGTTCCAATGGGCGCATCCCAACGCGGCGGATCCGGTGGCGGAATTCTCCTTTGGACTCAACAACGCAGGCGACACAGTCCGCCTCTTCGATCCCGTCGGGGTCGAGGTTCAGCGCATCCCGTACCGCGACGAATCCCCCTGGCCCACGGCCGCCGATGGAGACGGATCCACCCTCCAGCGTGTGATGCCGCCTCTGGATCCATCCTCCCCCGGCGCGTGGATCGCGTCTCCCACGCGGGGAGGCACCCCGGGCGCACCCTGAACCCGGAGCTTCTCCGAGTCTTCTCCTAGCGGAGGACCACGAAGAACACCACGACCAGCGCGATCACCCCCAGCCCGCAGGCATAGACCACGGGTTCAGTGCGCGAATCGAACCCCTCACGCACGGGCAGGCGCTTGGGCTCGCGCAGCGGCCGTAGCACGGTGATCACACTCATCACCACCACGAGCACGCCGAAGGTCACCAGCATGCGATGCAGGTAGGGCACGTGACCCGCCTTTACCTGGAGCAAGCCGTAGAACGGCGCGCTGAGCACCAACGCCGCGATCCCCGCCAACGGCGGCGCCTTGGGCACGGCGAATCCAAAGGCAAACGCCGCCAGAATGCCCGGCGAGATATAACCCTGGAACTCCTGGATGAACTTGAACACGCCACCCTGCAGCATCGGCGAAAGTGCGACCACGCAAGCCAGCGCCATGAAAGCCACCGTCGACCAGCGCCCCACCCGCACGAGGCCCGCCTCGCTCGCGTCCCGTCGGAGCAGGCGCTTGTAGATGTCCATGGTGAAGATGGTCGACGCGGAGTTCAGGACGGAAGCCAGGGTGCTGATCACCGCGCCCGCCAGCGCCGCGAAGATGAAACCGCGCACCCCCGTGGGAATCAGATGCCGGACGAGCAGCGGGTAGGCGTCATCCGGTTTCACCATCTCCGCGCCGTACAACTGCCGCGCCATGATCCCCGGAAGCACCACCCCGACCGGAACCAGCAGCCAGAGCAGACCCGCAAAGATCACGCCCATCTGCCCCTCGCGCAGGCTGCGCGCCGCGAGGGTTCGCTGCATGATGAACTGGTTCAGACCGCAGTAGTAGAAGATCGGGATCCAGATGCCCCCGAGCAGCACCGTCCACGGGAGTTCCCCATGCGTTCGCGGCAACAGCATGTGCAAACGGTCGGCGTTCTGGGTCGCAAATTCACTCCACCCGCCACACGCCCGCACCCCCAGCCACGCCGTCACCAACCCGCCGATCAGCAACGCCGCGCCCTGGAACAAGTCGGCCCACACCGCTGCCAGCAGACCACCACGCACCACGTACACCAGCGAGATCACGGCGATGAGCGCGACGCCGTGCCAGAGCTTCAACCCAAACACCGTCTCCAAGGTGGTAGCGCCGGAGTACAGCACCGCCGAGGTGGTCACCGTCACGTAAATGACCACCGTCAGAACCGACATGATCCCGCGCGCGAGGCCGTTGTACCGGTACTCCAGATACTCCGGCATGGTGTAGATCCCCGCTCGCAGGAACCGTGGCAGAAACCCGAACGCGACCAGGACGATCCCCACGATGCCGGTCAACTGCCAGGCGCTCACCGCCAGCCCGACGTCCCCCGCCGCCTGCCCCGCCATCCCCACGAACTGTTCCGTGGACAGATTCGCCGCCACCACCGAGACGCCGATCAGCCACCACGGCAGCGACCGGCCACCCAGGAAATAGCCAGCGCTGTCCCCCGTGGACCGGCCCTTGTACAGGCTGAACCCCAGGACCGCGGCGTAGAATCCCACGAAGATGACGAGGTCGAGCAGTCGGAAGGACATGATGCTTTCGCTGGGGCTCGAAGGTTTACGGGCGTCCCGCCGCCCGCACGCGCACCAGGCGCACGCCATGCCGGCCAATCCTGGATTCGAATCCACTCTCCGACTCCACCAGATCCTTCTGCCGCCACACATCTCGGATGGCGTACCTTCCCCCACTCAGCCCGGCTTCGGCCCAGCTCACCTTCACCGATGCCGGCGCTTCGCCCAGGTTGAACAGCCCAATCCCGCGCGAGCCGTCCTCCAGCTCCTTCACCATCACCAACTCCTGCTCCGACTTCCGCACGATGCGCGCCTGCCGTCCCAACGGATCCTGGTTGAGATCGATCACCTCGTGGTTGCACAGGATGTTCAACGTGAAGGCGTCGAGCCGCGCCATGTCCCCACTGAAGATCAGCGGCGCCGCCATGAGACTCCACATCGACATGTAACTGTACTGCTCCAGCGGCGTCAGGGTGGTGCGAGTGCCCTCCCCCATCTTGTGCGCGTTGCCCACCCAACCAATCAGGATGTAGTCAGGATCGTTCCATCCCCCCGGCTTGGCGTGCTCCGCGTGGCGCGCGTTGCTTAGGCCGATCGAATAAAACGCAGGCAGCCGCCCCGCGTTCTCCAGACCGAGATCCCCAGTGGTGCGCCAGCAGTTCCCCACCGTCCCCCCCCACGTCCACACGTCAGCCATCCCGTACTGACAAAGGTTGTGAACGATGTCGCGACTCTGCTTCTGCAACTCGGACCAGATCAACCGGTACGGTTTGACCATGTGCTCCAGCTCCTTGCCCCCCGCCTTCTCGGTGTAGCTGCACCAGTCGTACTTCAGGAAATCAAACCCCCAATCCGCAAACGTGCGCGCGTCCAACGCCTCATGCCCATAACTGCCTGCGAATCCGGCGCAGGTCTTCGGCCCTGGCGAGGTGTACAATCCCGCCTTCAATCCGCGGGCGTGGATGTACTCCGTCATGGCCCGCATGTCCGGAAACCGGCGGTTCGGACGCAGGCGACCATCCGCGTCCCGCACCTCGCCTCCCAACTCCGGGTCTTTCGAATCCACTTTCACCATCCAGCAATCGTCGATGTTCACATACTCGTAGCCATAGTCGGCCATGCCGGTCGCCACCATCTGGTCCGCCGCTTCGCGCATAATGCGGTCGCTGACGCGGTCGTAGTGGATGTACCAACTGTTCCATCCCATCGGCGGCGTGAGCGCCAGAGTCGTTCCCACAACAATGCGCAGGGTGCGCGAGTCCCGTCCCTGGGCGTTGACCGCCGTCAGGGTCACGACCGAGGTCCCTTCCTGATCGACGCGTCCTGTGATGATCCCGGTCTTGGGATCCAAGCCCAGGCCCGCCGGAAGCCCCACGGCGGAAAACGTCATCGGCCGCTCGCCCGTGGCCGGAACGCGGTGAAGAAAGGGCGACCCCTTCCGTACCCCCGTCACACGCGGTCCCTGAAGTCGCGGGGTCGCGGGCGCCGGCGGGGTGAGGATGCCGCTGTCCTCGGCAGGATCGACCTCGGCGGCTCCCGAGTTCGAGACCGGCAAGCCGAGGAGTGCCGCCAGCAACGAGACCCAGCACCAGGTGGAAGGACGGCGCCGCCGGGAGGCCGCGCCCTGCGTGGGTGAAGGAGTCATGTTCATAGGAGGAGTTCCAGTCGTCGTAGGAGATCCATCGCCGCCGCGTGGTCCGGCGAGTGCTGGAGAACGCGGCGCAACAAGGTGCGACCCCTCGCCCGTCGGCCCAGGCCCAGACAGCCCATGGCTTCGAGCACGTCCGCCTGGGTGCGCTGTCGGGAGTTCAGATCGTCCTGAAACAGCAACAGGGTCGGAAGCGAGGTGGCAAAGTAGTCGATGGAAGCCTTGGTCCGGCGCATGACGCGCGCGCCGCGCACCAGCGACTCGAACCCGTCCCGGCTCCGGCGGACCTCGCGCAGCCGCCCGTGCGCCAGCGCGGCAAAGAAGGTCGCCGGCCCAAGGTCGCGCAGCCCCATCTCCTGGAAATCCCCGACCTCACGCGTCGCTCGTCGCCAATGCTCACGGGCCCGCGCGGCGTCGCCCCGCGCGTCGCAGGCCAATCCCAGCGCATACTCAATCTCGGCGGTGCTGGCGTGAAAATGACGCGCCTCGCCCAGGTTGTCCGGAGCCTCGAGCGCCCACGCGAAGTGCGCCTGAGCCCTCGCCGCATCCCCCGCACCAAGTGCCGCATAACCCAGACTGAGCTGCGTGCGCACATGCTGCGCGAACACTTGTCCCTCCCCACCCTCCCAGGGTTGGAATCGTCGTTCGCTCAAGACCGCCTGCGCGACGGCGGCGTCGCCCAACTGGTTGTGGAGCGCGCACCATTCCAGGCTCAGATCATCACGCTGCCGCACCGCGGTCTGATGCTGGGCCAACTCCCGTCTCCGCCGTGCCGGCGCCACTCCGAGCCGCTTCCACAGTTGATCACGCTCATACACCAGCCGGGCATCTCCCGTATCAGCACCAACGGCACGCTCGTAACAGGTGCGAGCCCGAGCCGGCCGACCGAGGATGTTGTAGCAGGCGATGCCCAGATTCCGCCACACGGTGGGGAAGCTCGGATCCAACCGCGCGCTGAGTTCCCAAAGCCGGATCGCTTCAGGATGGCGCCGCCGGTCATAGAGCAAGTTGCCGAGATAGTACGGGGCCCGCGCGTCCTCCGGATTCAGCCGCATGGCCCACTCCAGGACTTGTATCTCTTCCAGGCGCGCCGGAAAGCAGTACGCCGCCGGCTCTTTGGCCGCGCGATCCAGCTCGGCCATCGCGTCTGGAGTTTGACCCAGCTTCAGGTGCAGCCAGGCCCGCGTGTATCTCACAAGCGGACGTGTGCCGAGATTGCGTGGATCGCTCGGGAATGCGCGCCGTTCCGACCCACCCCTCGTCGGTGCGTCTTCCCCGCCACCGCCCTTGATGCAGTCGAGGGCCTCCCGGAACAGCCCGGCGCGGGCCAGATCGTGGGCGAGATCCAGTCGGGTCTGCCCATCGCATCCCTCCAGTCGGCCGCGCATCCATCGCGCCCAGGCATCCAGGGGATCGTGCTTCAACGTGTCGTCCAACAGGGCGCGCGCCTCGGCCTTTCTCCCCTGCTTCTGCAATGTCACAGCCAGCAGACCACGCGCACC